>JAFLCL010000002.1 GCA_017303575.1 Deltaproteobacteria bacterium | reverse complement strand
CTGTTCGACTTCGTCGACCGCAAGGTGCCCATCCTGCGTCGCCACCATCTCGAGCGCCGGAAGCTCTACGCCGAGGTGCTCGGGGTTCCGGCCTCGAAGCTCGGCACGCGCAAGGCGGCCGGGGGCGCGCACGCATGAGCAGCCCGGCTCCGAACCCCGAGGTGATTCACTCCACCTGGCGCTGGCTCGCCCACGGCGCGCACGGCGTCTCCGAGGTCCGCGTCATCCGTCCCGCGGGCGGCATCGTCGGCATCGGCTTCTTCGACGACGAGGAGGCCTTCGTCCGCGAGTGCGTTCGCACCAACGCCGCGGGCAACGTCTACGTCGGCATCCAGCCTCGCCCGAGGCGCCTCTTCGAGCTGGCGCCGAACGTCGTCCGGCCGCTCAAGAGCGGCGCCGGCCGAAAGGACGTCGAGGTCGTCACCGCCACGGTCATCGACCTCGATCCCGTGCGCCCGAAGGACACCGCCAGCACCGACGCCGAGCTCGGCCTGGCGATGGCAGCCGCCGAGGCGGCGTCGGCGTGGTGCGAGTCCGAGGGGCTCGCGCGGCCCCGGCTCATGATGAGCGGCAACGGGGCGCAGCTCTGGTTCGCGCTGCCGCCCACGCCGCTCGAGGGGGAGCGACGCGACCGCCTGCAGGCGGGCCTCAAGAGCTTCGAGGCCACCGTGCGCGAGCGCGTCCAGAGCGACGCCGTGCACGTGGACTCCATCCACGACGTCGCCCGCATCATCAAGGTCATCGGCACCGTCAGCCACAAGGGCGATGGCCAGGGCGACCGACCGCACCGGGTCAGCGCCGCGCTCTCGGGCTTCGAGCGAGTCGAGGACGCGCGCCTCCTGGCTCGCCTCGACGAGGAACCGAAGCCGGAGCTGCCGCTGCAGCCGGCGCCGCGCGTGTCGCTGCCGGTGCTCGGCGAAGCGCCCGCCCCGGGCACGACCAAGGCGAACCGCACGCCCGAGGGCGAGTACGACTGGGAGCGCCCGGTCGAGATGTGCGGGCCGGTCCAGCGCCTCTGGGAGCAGGGTGGCGAGGATCGCAGCCTCGCCATCTTCAACATGGTGCGCTTCTTCGCGCACAAGGGGCTCGGGCTCGACGAGATCACCGAGCTGGTCCTGGAGTACGACCGGCGCGGGCTCGGCAAGCTCAAGGGACGCGACGGCCCGGCGTACATCAAGAAGGCTCACGAGAAGGTCCTGGCGACCGTGCGCGAGGACGGCTCGGTCGCGCCGCCGTGTCACTCGCTGCAGAAGCTCGGGTACTGCCGCGTGAACCGCGAGCCCGGGGCGCGCTGCGACCTCTACGACTTCGTCTTCGACATCGAGATGGCCATCGAGGCGGTCCCCGGCGACGTGCCCGCGCGCGAGCTGGAGTACCGGCTCAAGCCCATCCTCGACGCCATCTCGCACCGCGATCCTTCGGTGCACGGCAAGTATCTCGGGCTCGTCGAGAAGCGCTTCGGGCTCAAGGCGAAGGACCTGCGCAAGGCCGTCGCGCGTGCCGCGACCGCGCCGCCCAAGGAAGACGACGAGCGCGGCGACGCCGAGAGCACCGACGACGCCATCGAGGGGGAGATCTACGAGGACACCCGCTTCTACTACTGCGTGACCGCGCGTGGAGAGACCAAGGTCGTCTCGTCGTTCACCATCAACCCGACGATGCGGGTCGTCACGGAGGACGGCGAGCTGATCCTCGGCGAGGCGCACACCGACAAGGGCACGACGGTGCCGGCGCTGCGGCTGCCGCTGACGTCGTTCCACTCGAAGCGCGACCTGATTCGCCAGCTGCCCTCGGCCGATCTCCAGTGGACCGGCAGCGACAACAACGTGCAGGGGCTCCTGCGCGTGCTCGCGCGTCGCCCGGTGCCGCGTCGGCCCGGCTCCAACATGCTCGGCGAGTACCGGAAGGGCGAGCACCACGTCTGGCTCGGGCCCGACTGCGCGATCAGCAAGGACGGCTTCCTCACGCCGTCGCCCGTCATCTACGTGCCGAGCGGAGCCTCGCTCGACAAGCGCGTCTCATATCAGCCGACCGACGACGACACCTTCCTCGAGATCGCGACGGTCGTGTTCCGCTACCTGCCGCAGGTGAACACGCCCGCCGTCATCCTGCCGATCCTCGGCTGGTTCTTCGCGACGCCGATGAAGGCGAGCTTCATGAAGGCGGTCGGCTCCTTCCCCACGCTCTTCGTCTGGGGCACGCAGGGCTCGGGCAAGTCGAGCCTCTGCATCGACATCATGTGGCCGCTGTTCGGCGTGCGCGACGCCGAGCCCTACAGCGCGACGGAGACGGAGTTCGCGCTGCTCAAGCTCCTCACCTCGACGCGCTCGGTGCCGGTCTTCATCGACGAGTACAAGCCCTACGACATGCAGCGGCAGCGGCTCAACACGTTGCACCGTTACCTGCGGCGCCTCTACCGCGGCGAGACCGAGGAGCGCGGGCGCCCCGACCTCAAGGTGAACAGCTACCACCTCCAGGCGCCGGTCTGCGTCGCCGGCGAGACGCGCCCTACGGAGGCCGCGCTGCTTGAGCGCATCATCACCTCGAACCCCGAGAAGACGACGCTCAAGGAGAAGAGCGGCTACCGCGACGCGCACCGCGAGCTGCGCGCCGTGGACCTCGTGCTCTTCGCGCCGAGGTACATCCAGTTCTGCCTCGGCCGCGACTTCGCCGCCGACCTCGAGGTCGCGCGCGGCGTCACCCAGGCGCTCCTCGGCGAGCGCAAGGTGCCGGTGCGCATCGTCGAAAACCTCACCGCGATGCTGCTCGGCGTGCATCTCTTCGAGGAGTTCGCGAAGGCCTGCGGCTGTGAGCTGCCGGAGGACCTCGGCGTGCCCGAGGCCGTCGACGCCATCCTCGAGGACGTGCTGGAGACGGACCACGGCGTGAAGAACGCCCTCGACCACTTCCTCGAGATGCTCGGCGTGATGGCGGTGCAGGGGCACCTCAAGCACCGCATCCACTACGTGTTCGACAACGGGCGTCTCGCCCTGCACCTCGAGAGCGCCTACGACGCCTTCCGCGCGCACTGCAAGCGCATCGACTACGAGGGCGAGGTCGTCGACCTCAAGGCCCTGCGACGCCTCATCATGGAGAACAAGAAGCAGGGCGGCTTCGTCGTCGAGGAGAGCGAGCGCGTGGTGTTCGACGGCCGCGACGGGCGCCGACGCGCGGTGCTGGTAGACCTCGCGAAGACGAAGGTCGTGACCGCCGACGACTTCCCGCAGCCCGACGACTCCGACCGCGGCGGGTTCCGCGACAACTTCAGGTCTCGGTGGGGCGACTCTTGAGCACGCTCTCCTCGGGGAGTGGGACGCCGAGCTTCCTCGCCTCGCCGAACATCTTGAGCCCCTTGGCTCGGGCCTGCGTCTTGTTGCGCGCGAGCTCGTCGCTGCCGCTCGTCTTCCGCTTGCCCTTGCCGGCTGCCGGCGCGCGCGGCTCGTTCTGCTTGTCGCCGAGGAGACGCACGTCCTTGAGGCTCGAGTCGAAGCGGATGTGGCGTGGGTTGAGCGGGAGCCGAAGGAGCCCGGGCCGGTCCGTCGACGACTGCACGAGCGCCTTGCGCTCGGCCACCGTCATGCCGGCGAAGCCATCGGGCTGGTCCGCGATGAAGGCATTTCGCAGGTCGACGAGATCGGCCTCGCGCTCGTCGAGCTGGAGGTGCGGAGCCTTCTTGAGCCAGCCGCCATCCTCGACGTCCGGGTCGGCGCTGCGCGCGACCGCCAGTCGGAGGAGCCGCGCGAACTTCGTGTCGCTGATGCGGAAGTCCTTCAGCAGCTGGCCGTTGAGCAGGACGAGGTGCTTGTCGCTCTCGGCGGCGAACTCGAGGCGCACGTCCTCGAACACCGCCTCCTTGCGCGTCGCGCGCGCTGCCCAGGACTCGGGCCACTGGAGTCGAAGCGCGCGCCAGAGCGCGAGGTCGCCCTGCGTGCCGAGAGCGAGCTCGAGGTGCCCATCGCCGATGACGCGATCGCCCCGGTGCCCCTCGACGAGCACGACGACCGCGTCCGTAGCCGCGCTGCTCCGAAGCTCAAGGATGGCCCCGCGGTGGGCGCTTGCCTCGGTGGTGGCGAGCACGACAAGTGTCCGTCCCACACGGCGCTCCAGGATGCCGAGCGGCAGGAGCCCGTCGGACCCCGCAACGCTCGTGGCTGCGAGGGCGTCTCGCTCACGCACGCGCGCCACGACGGGCTCCAGGGCGGCACGACGATCCACGGTGTGAACCGCGAGGTCGGTCTTCTTGAGGGGGAGCGAAGAGCACTCTCCGGGGACGTTCCCGCAGACGGCCTCGAACCCGCCGCCACGCTCATGGACCTGGCGAGGGCAGCCGTCGCCGCCGCCGTTCGGACACGGGTAGGTCGTGGCCATCTCTCCTGTGGGCTTCAGGTGCGGCTGGAGGAGCGCGAAGTCCGTGGTGAATCGCTCCTGCCACTCGGCGGTGACGGCGCGGTCCCACGGGCACGCCTCAAGCGTGCGCCACAGCCGGAGCAACGTCTGCATCCTGCGCCTCCGGGGTCGTCGTCACGAAGCCGCGCCGTGTGAGCCACGCTTCGACGACGCCCGCGTCGGAGTCGCGCGTGTAGCTCGCGATGTTCTGCGGGCGGATGGTCACGGTGCGCGGCGTCTTCGCGTCCGTGAACTTCACGAGGAAGCTCGCCTTCACGAGGCGCCCCTTCGGCAGCTCCTTCTTGCGGCCCTTGAGCGCCTCGAACAGATCCTTGGCGCGACGGATCTCCACCTCACCCTGCGCGCCGCCCCAGAAGATCTGCACCTCCTTGAGCGTGATGCGATCGATGCCGTCGACGTCGCTACAGATGAGCGCATCCGAGCCGGCGTCCTGCAGCGGCTCGAGGGTGTACTTCGCCGCGTTCGGGAAGCGCCCGGAGTCGCTGAAGAGGAGCTCGCCGATCAGCTCGCGGTAGAGGGCGACGAGCTTCTTGTTGCCCTCGGCGTTGATCGACAGCTCGCCGAGCGCCTCGTCGTACTTGAGCACGTCGTACTTCTCGGGGCGGTAGTAGACCGACGTCGTTCCGGTCTTCTCGATGGAGCCCTCGCGCTTGAAGGGGTCACCACGGCGAACGAGGAACCAGACGCCGTCGGCGCGCGGGAACACGAAGACCTTGCAGGTCCGACCACGCTTCATCGCCTCGAGCCGACCGCCGAGGACCCCCTCGAAGCTGCGCAGACGCTTGGCTCCCGGCGCTCGGAAGGTCGTGTCGACCCCATCGCGCGACTGGAAGTACTCGAAGGTGCGTCGGCGCTGCAGGAGGAAGTACTCGGCGTGCTTCTGCTCCAGCAGTGCCGGAGCGTGAAGCCGGACCTGCACTGCGACGTCGGCGGGCGTCGGCTCGTCGCCCACATCGAGGTCGAGGCCCGCCGCCTTGGCCGCCTCGAGCAGGCCGTCCATCGCATCCGGAGTGGCCATCTCGTCGACGTAGTACAGGTCGTCGATCAGCTCGTTCGGGGTCTGCTCGTCCGGCGACATGAGCACGCCCGAGATGGCCTCGTAGTCGGGGCCGTGGCCATTCAACTTCCCGAAGTCGACTCCGCGCGCGTCGAAGTAGGCCGCGTGCCGCTCGAGCAGCTGCATCAGGTGCTTGGCCTGGACGGCCTGAAGGGACTCGGCGCTCGAAAAGTGCCGGAGCGTGAAAGTGGCCATGGCTCAGCCCTCCTCGCGTGCGAAGAGGACGTCGCTGCGCGACGTCATGTTGGGGGCGGTGGGGTTGAGCTGCATGACGTAGGTCTCCTTGTTTCCTGTGAACTAAACGGTGGACACTCCGGGCACGACAAAACCCGCGAACTACAGCAGGCTCCGCTGGGGGTTGGACGCATCCACGACGAGCTTCAGATCGAGGAGGCGGTAGCGCATCGCCTCGTTCGAGACGTTCGAGAAGCCGCCGCGCTCCATGACCTCGGTGGCGAGGTCGCGGAGCCGTTCATCAAGCTCGCGGTTCTTCCGGCGCTCCTCGATGCGCTCCCACGTCGGGAGCTGATCGCCGCAGAGTGCCCGGACGGTCGCGCGGACATCGGCGGCCGGCATGAGCAAGCACGCCGCGAACTTGTCCGCCTGCCACTCGGCGGGGGCCTTCTTCTGGCTGGTGCGGCAGACGATGGCCGGCTGCTCCTTGATCTCGCCCTTGGAGAAGAGCGGGGCGGTGACCTGGTCCGCTTCGATGAGCGGGCGGTGGAGCTGCCAGTGGCCGCCCTCGTGCGCGAGCGTGAAGGCGAGCCGTCCCTCCTTGCCCTCGAGATCGAGCGACTCGTCGATGAAGACCCGCTTCTCCTTGAGGAAGGTGGCGCCCAGCACGTCGGGGATGCCGAGGAAGTCCGGCAGGTCGATGAAGACCAGGTCGAGGCCGAAGTAGCCCTCGATGATGTTGTCGATGTTGATGGGCGGGCGAACGGCCGCACCCTTCCACTTCACGTAGCGGCGCAGCAGCTCCGCGGCCGCGTGCTCGATGTCCGACTCCTTCAGGAAGGGAACCTTCAGCTCCGGGATCACGGGTCCCCCTTCCGCTTCTTCAGCATCTTCATCAGCTCGGCCCCGGAGACGTTCTTCTCGCTCGCCGTCCGAAGGAACGCCGGCATATCCGGGTCGCGCTTGATCATGTTCTCGACGTCTTCGGGCACCCGTCCCGCGAGCTGCATGAGCTCGTCGAAGTCATCCTGCAGCAGGTCGGCGAGCCCGCGGATGACCTTCTCCGCGGGCGGGCTGGACTCCTGGCAGGTCTCGATGCGGGAGAGGTACGTCGCCGAGATGCCGAGCTTGCCGGCAAGCTCACGCAGCCCGAGCTGTCGCTCTTGCCGCACGCGCTTGATACGCTCCCCTAGCTTCTCTCGCTTCACGTTCACGCTCTTCTCTGCTGTTCGGCAGTACTGGCCGAGATGTAGTGTCCCCTAAATACTAAACGGAGCGGTTGAGATCAAGGGGCGACGTGCACGACCGCGTCCCACCGCGAACTCCGCGCCCGCGTTTCACCCCCATGAACACGGGAACGACGAGGTCGCCGGTCATGGAGCCGGAGCCGCCCATGAGCGCCGAGGAGCGCCTGGCCGATCTCCGACGTCGACGGGCCGAGGCCGCCGACGTCCTGGCCGAGACCCTCCTCGATATCTGGCTGCGCGACCGCCGCGCCCGTCGCGAGGCAGCGCTGCGCGAGCCGCGCGAAGGAGGTCGAAGTGCCTGATCTCCCTCTGGTTCTCGCCTTGTCTTCCACCGGGGAAGAAGCCGTCATGCCCACCACCCGCGGGCATGGCGCCCGCGACGAAGGAGGCACGATGTCCAAGACCACTGCACGAGCCCGAGCCAACGCGCGCGAGCTCGGCGACGTCCCCACGCAGCTCGCCGCGCTCGAGCAGATGAACGTCGGCCAGCTCGCGGAGAAGTACCGCGAGCTGTACGGCGAGCCGACGCGCACGAGGAACAAGGAGTACCTGCGCAAGCGCCTCGCCTGGCGTATCCAGGAGCTGGCTGAGGGCGGGCTCCCGGCCAGCGCCCTCGAGCGCATCGCCCAGCTCGGCGACGACGTGCCCGAGCGCTGGCGCATGCGGCAGGCCGCGCAGGTGCAGGACCTCGGGACGGTGCAACCCACCGAGCCGCGCGATCCGCGCGTGCCTCCGGTGGGCACGGTCCTGCGCCGCGTCTTCAACGGCGTCGCGCACGAGGTCACGGTCTGCAGCGAGGGCTTCGAGCACGGCGGCGAGCGCTTCAAGACGCTCTCGGCGGTGGCGAAGCACATCACCGGCACGCCCTGGAACGGCTTCCTCTTCTTCGGCCTGAAGAAGCGCGTCGAGACGACGAGCGAGGAGAGCGCGGCATGAGCGACATCCCGTTCTACCGGACGCAGATGGGGCACCGCTTCTACGAGGCGACGGCGCCGTCCATCGCGCGCGAGCTGGCTCGCCTCAATGACAACCTCGAGCGGCTCCTCGCCGTCATCGAGCGCGACGCGAAGGCAGACGAGCCGCCGCCGACCGACGCGAAGCCGGAGGAGCCGCGATGACGAAGCGCACGCCAACTCCCGCTGCTACGACCGACACGAAGCGGTGCGCCATCTACACGCGCAAGTCGACGACGATGGGGCTCGAGCAGGAGTTCAACTCGCTCGACGCCCAGCGCGAGTCCGCCCTCGCGTACATCCAGCGGCAGCCCGGCTGGAAGCTCGTCGACGAGCGCTACGACGACGGCGGCTTCACCGGCGCGAACATCGACCGGCCTGCGTTCACGCGGCTGCTCGCCGACGTCGAGGCCGGGAAGATCGACGTCATCGTCGTCTACAAGGTCGACCGCCTGAGCCGCTCGCTGCTCGACTTCGCCAAGATGATGGAGCGCTTCACGGCGGCGGGCGTGTCGTTCGTGTCCGTCACGCAGAACTTCTCGACGGCCGACGCGATGGGGCGGCTCACGCTCAACATGTTGATGTCGTTCGCCGAGTTTGAGAGATCCATGATCGCCGAGCGCACGCGCGACAAGATCGCCGCCTCGCGCCGCAAGGGGAAGTGGACGGGGGGCCCCGTGCCCTTCGGCTACTCGGTGAAGGACAAGAAGCTCCTCGTGAACGAGGTCGAGGCGCAGGTCGTCCGCGAGGCCTTCACTCTGTTCCTCCAGCACCGACAGATGGCGATGGTCGCCCGCACGCTCACCGAGCGCGGGCTGCTGCCGCGAGGCTCGAGCCGCCCGCCGAAGGACGGGCTGCGCTGGACGAAAGACGCCATCGCGCGCGTGCTCCGGAACCCGCTCTACGCGGGCTTCATGATGTACGGCGACGAGCTGCACCCCGGCGAGCACCCGCGCCTCATCGACGAGTCCACGTTCCGCCACGCCGAGCGCATCCTCGCGGGCACGAGCCGCGAGCTGCGCCTCACCGGCACGAACCCCGACTACGTGCTGCGCGGGCTCCTCCGGTGCGGGCTCTGCGGCGAGGCGATGTGCCCGGGCTCGACGACGAAGAACGGCAAGGTCTACAGGTTCTACAGATGCTCGAAGCGCGACAAGCACGGCAAGGAGGCGTGCCGCGCGAGGCCGCTGCCCGCGGGCGCGCTCGAGGACTTCGTCGCGCAGCGCATCACGGCGGCGACGGCGGACGGCTCGCTCGCCGCCCAGGTCGACGCCTCCCTCAAGGCCCGCATCGCCGGCAAGCGCGAGGCGATCGAGAAGATCCGCGCCGACCTCCCGGGCAGGGTGGCGAGCGCCTCGGTCGCCGCGTCGAAGTACACCGAGGACCTCGGGAAGTTCGAGGGCCGCGCGCGCGAGCTCGTCGAGGCGAAGCTCCGCGCCGAGACCGACCGGCTCGTGGCCGCCGAGCGGCAGCTCGCGGAGACCGAGCGCGACCGCCTCGACCTCGAGGTCGCCGACAGGGAGGCCGAGTGGATCGGCGCCGCGCTCCGCGACTTCGCGCGCGTCTGGAAGCTGATGACGCCGGAGAACCAGGGGCGCCTCCTGCGCGCGCTCGTCGCCGCTGTCCGAGTGAAGGAGGAGACCGGCGTCGTCGAGGTCGAGCTGGTGAACTTCGCCGCCGACGCGGGCTCGAAGGAGGCCGCATGACCCTCGACCAGCAGCCGCCGGCTCCGACCGAGGACGCGCCCAAGGACCGCCACATCCTGACTGGCACGCTGTTCCGCAGGCGCAGCTCGCGCGTCACGCTGAGCGAGACGCCGCCGCCCCCGAAGCCCGAGCCCGTGCGCCGGCCCGCCAAGGTGGCCCGCATGCTCGCCCTCGCTCACCACCTGCAGGGCGCCATCGACCGCGGCCTCGTGGCCGACCGGGCCGCCGTGGCCCGCAAGCTCGGGCTCACGCGTGCGCGGGTGACGCAGCTGCTCGACCTCCTGATGCTGGCGCCCGATCTTCAGCAGGCGGTCCTGGCCCTCGAAGCGGTCGACAGCGCCGAGCCCATGAGCGAGCGGGCACTGCGCGCCGTGGCACACGCCGGGAGCTGGGTGGAGCAGCGGACGGCGTGGGCCGCTCTGGATCCGAGAGCTACGGGTGAAGTGCTCGAGCGCCCGAGCAGGTGAGGCACGTCTTGTCGTCGGCGCGTCCTTTGGAGCGCTTGTTTGACTGAAGGGCGGCTACACTCGGCTCCTTCGTTCCCTCGACGATCGCCCCTACGAGGTCGAGAACACGCTTCGCGTCGGTCGCGTACATCAGGCCCCGCGCGCCCTCGAAGCCGCAGTTGAGAGCCGCCAAGGCCTGCCCTTTACGAGTCGCGAGAACCACGGCGTTCGCATCGGCCACCACCTTCTCGACAGAGCCGCCGTTGGTCATCAAGCCGTGGATCAGTCCGGCGGTGGTCCAGTCGCCGCTTCCGGCCGCGTCGCGCAGCTCCGGCGCAGAGAAGGCGGGAAGGTCTTTCCATGCACCCACGCGCCCATTGGTGCGGACACGGAGCCGGAGTCCCTTGGCACCCAGCGTCTCGATCTCGATCGGGACCTTCGCCTTCGCCACCACGTCGTGAACACCTTCGATCCGGTCGTTCGCGTACTTCACGACGTGAGCGGCGCTCAGGCATCCTGCGAAGAGCCGTTCGTCCTTGATTCCCGACGGCTCGAACACGACGAGCGCACCGTTCGCGCGGCTCTTCTGTGCGATCTCGAGTGTACCGGGCGCCACGCGATCGAAGTAGAACACCGAGTGAGCGGGCAGCTTCGCGGCGATCGTCGCCGCCTCGGTGGTCAGCAGCGGTCGGTAAGCCGGGAGCGTCGCGCCGCAAACGGGACACGCTCGCGAGAAGCGGTGGCGAGGGCGTCCCCTGGCATCCAAGTAGTTCTCCTGGACGATGATGGGCGTTCCTCGACCAGCCTCCACCTGCAGAAGCTTGGTCTCGACGCCCCACTTACCGAGATCGGCCACAAGCTCGCGGCCGGCGTGATCGTCGCCAATACGACCGACCGCGTTCGCGTCCCACCCGAAGTACGCCAGGATGGTCAGGACGTTCCCGCAGGATCCGCCTGCAAAGCGCTTCTCGGTCGCGCTGGTCCCCACCGAATTTCGAATCACGTCGAGGACGATGAATCCGGTTCCTACACAACTGTGCTGATGGGCCTCACGCGGCATAGCATTCTCCAGAGAGCCACATCGTGAACAGCGTCGTCGACGGGGCGGTGCCATTCGACTCGACGCGGTACCCTTGCGACTCGACGTGGGCAACGCCCACGGTCACCTTCGGATCTCGTCGACCTAGCTCGTACGCCGCGAGCAGCACGCCCATCGATGCCAGCTTCGACGACATTGCAGACAGCGCGACCTTGCAGCCACCCAGTGGCTTGAGCGCGCGGTCGTAGTGCAGGATGGACCGCATGAGCTGGCGGTACACCTCGAAGGGGTTGGACTCGGCGGCGTAGATTATGTTGCGCGGCTCCACACGGAGCTGGTCGAAGAGCAACTCACGGTACTCAATCATGATGGAGTCTCCCTCGCGGGGGTCTCGCGCTGGCGAGGGGAGCAGCGGACAGATCTCGTCTGGCATGACGAACTGGTTGATCCGCTCCAACTGCGCCGGCTGGCGCTTCCCCAAGACGGGGATCCAGATCTTCGGCTGGCCGCTGGTCGACTCGCTCTCCAGGGCGGCTGCCGCAAACCCGAAGAGGTAACTCGCGCTCTCCTCAAGCCCCTCCTCGACGATGGCACCATCGATCGCGGGAGAGTGCGAGACGATGACGTGCAGATTGCGCTTCTCGCCGTCCTTCGCTTCACCGTCGAACAGCGCAAGGAGCTTCGCCAAGAGCGGCATGTAGAGGCTCCGAGGCAACGCGCTGATGTCCACGACGACGTCCGTATAGGAGCGAAACTCGGCCGACGACGCGAACTCCTGGGCGATGCTACGAGCGCCGATTCTGCGATTGTCATCGGAGAACATCTTGATGTCCCTGTGCCCGATCGTGCCGCGTCCCTGAACCAGCTTCTCGAGTCGCTCGCCATTCGCCGTGCGCTGGGCCACGTAGATCTGCGACGGCGACTCCGCGCCCTCATCGAACGCAATCAGCGCGACGTCGCGCGTGCCCTCTCCACCGAGGCTGAGCACCCGTTCGATGCCGTCGCACATGCGCGCATCGAATCCATGTCCGAGCACGAAGAGCACGTTCCGCTTCCGCTCGGCCAAGAAGGCCTTCCAGAACTCGTCGAACCCGTCGCCATCGCGAAGAAAGTAGTCGCGCCAGCGAAGCGAATCAGGGGTCATAGCAGGGTCTCCGACTTCGAGGGCCGGTAGCCCTTTTCCGCCCACGTGATGAACTCGCGGAGCGGCTTCTCGCGGAAGCCGCCGAACTGCAGCGGCAGCTCATACTTCGGACAGAGGAGACGATTGAGGTAGAGCACCATGTAGCGGTTGCCCTTGACCTTGTAGTCCACCTCCGCGTGCAGGAGGTTGTGAGCGATTGCCGTTCCGAGCATCGACGCGAACGCGGCAGTCGGTGGGCTCTTCGCGAGGTGCGCCGCGTCGAGAAGCGTCTCTCGCTCCTGCATGAGGATCGCGATGCCCGTGACGCCGGGTGAGTACGGAGCGTTGGGTTGGTGCGTCACGTCGCGACAGAACTGACCAACGGCGTCCAGGAAGCGCAGCACGTCTCGACCATTCTTCGCGCGGCGCGGCAGATCCTTGACGCGCGTGTCATATGCGCCTTCGAGAATGCGCTGCTGCCGCTCGGGAGCGAGTCGCGGACTGCGCCTCATCACGGCCGCCGCCAGGGATTCCTCGAAGAGGTCGCCAGCGAGCCGAATGAACTGCTCCACGTTGAAGGAGCCGAGGCTCGCGAGCTTGCTCAGGCCGAAGTAGTAGGGGAAGCCGAACTCTTTGCTCAGGAACAGTTCGGCCGCAGCGCGAACGTCGGACTCGTCCTTGTCGTCAAGTTCCTCCGTGCTCAGCGGCTCGAGCAGGAGGTTCATCTGCTTCTTGCCCTGTTGCCGCGCGATCAAGATCTCAAGCGTGCGCCACTTGATGAGCTGGTGGCGAAGCGTGCCCTCAACGTCCGCGCGCGACTTCACCCAGTCGGCGTACTGAGCCTTGCTGGCTGCAAGGATCTCGACGCGCTTCCGAACGACATCAAGCGCAGCCTGCGTCTTCTCCTGCCACGCCGGCGCATCAAGATCGGCCTCGATGGTGGGGGCGAATGCATCCGGCGCGTTGGCGCCCGCCGACTCGGCCGCCATGCGGGCACGCCGTTCCGCGATGAGCTTGACCGCAGGTTCGAAGCGTCCCTTCTTCCACTCGCGCTCGAGGTTGATCACGAGGTGGTCACGACCGCTCAGTGCGCCGGATGCCAGCAACTCGTCGGTGGAGAGCGCCTCGAACCGTTCGGCCAACCAGACCGTCGATCGCGCGCGTTGGTCGACGACGACTTCGAGCAACGCCGCTCGCTGCGTCGGCGCGAGCTTCTGCATGTCGTCGAAGGTGATAAGCCATCGCGTCTCGAACGGCTTTCCGTCGAGCTGGATGCAGTTGGCATCGAGCAGCCGTAGTGAGAGCAGCGCGTCGTGCCCCGGGGGGCCGGCTCCTTCTGGTGACATGAGGGTGTCGATGAGGTCGGCGACGCCTTGCTCGATGGTCTCGGCCCACCGCTGGACGGCAACACCGTCGCAGGGAAACGACAGGCCCGGAACGTGATCCTCGGGTGGCGCGACGAGTGTCAGACGCGAGAGGTCGTCGGGGAAGCGAAGACCTCGGGCGATAAGGATCGCGCGAAGCGCACCGAGGATGACGCGGGCATCGATCAGCGCGAGGAGGAGGCGCTTGGCGCGCGCGGGCTTCAGTTCCACATCGGCCAGGGCGGGAAACGTCCGTCCGCAGGGCAGCATCACCGAGAGCACGTTGACGTCGTGGTCCGACACGGCGCCCAACCCCTTCAGCTTGCCGAAGAGTTCCTTGACCGCGTCGTTGCCCTTCATCGCCACGAGGTGTTGCAAGACCGAGGGCGTGAAGAGCTTGAGGAGCGACGTCTTGCCGCCACCGGGCGCGCTTCGAATGAACAGAGGGCGTCCCGTCAGTGCGTCCTCGGGGAGTAGGTCAAGCACGCCATATCCGAACAGGCGCAGGAAGTCGGCGTCTGAGTCGATGCTCTCGGCAGTCTGCAGCCGGAAGGGGTTGCGCACGTCCTTCATGCTTCCCTCCGGTGGCGACTCACTCGGGGGAACAAGGGCCTGACGGATTCGCTGTCTTCGACCCAGAGCAGGAAGATCGAGTTGTTGGGCGTGTTGTGGTGAAGGACGAGAGGCAGACCTCCGGCGGCGAAGCCGAACCTCAAGTCGGAGCCACCCTTCTTGGTGTGTTCGTCTTCGACAGAAGCGTCGTAGTACTTCTTGATCACGTCGATCATCGAGCCGTCGTCGGACGCCTTGAGCGAGAGGTCCCCGGCGATCCGCTGCACGCACAGCACGGTGGCTTCGATGCCGTGCTTATTCCTGACGATCTCGGCGCCCGCGTGGATGTTGGCCAGCGCTTGCTCCGTGGCGACGTACAGGACGATGACGAGCCGGGTCTTAGGGAAGGAGACCACGGACTTCCATGCATCGCTGGATTGGATCCTCTCGATGAACTTGGAGACCTTTCCCTTCGCCTTGTCGCCGTCTGCCATCAGGCAGCTCGTGCCACTCGCGGAGAAGTCATCCAGCAGGATGAGCGCCGGCGCGGCCTCGTTGTGGCCGCGCTTCTCGAGCCACGCGCGGATCTCGTTCACCTTCTCGTCGGAGACCTCATAGCCGGTGAAGATCTGCTCGTGGCTCAGTTCCTTGTTGCTGCGCCGGAAGAGGTCGACCCGTGCACCGTCGCTGAGCCCGAAGAACAGACTCGATCCCTCGAGCCGTTTGAAAGCCTCGGTGCCAAGGACCTGGCTGACGCGGAACGGAGGAAGCTTCGCATCCTTCGCAGCTTGCTCGATGAACAGAGGTCGGATCACATCTGGGTACGCGATAGCCGAAAAGTGAGCCATCTCGGCGTGCGACAAGAAGACGAGCCGACTCAGGACGAACGCATACGCGGCATTGCGCTCATCCATCGACGCGAACTGCTCGAGCCACAGCGCGAGGCTCTCCACGAAGCGCATGCCGGGGCTGAACTGTTGGTACTCGTCGTACTTGAGGGCGGCGAGTGCCTGGAGCACGGGCCTCTCTCGAGCGACGTCCTCGGGCGTCCACGCCATGACGTTGGCGAGCAGGCGTTCGGCGAGTGCGTCTCTCATCGCGCCGAGCCCTCCTTCCACGTGAAGGTTCCAACACCCCCGCGAGCCTTGATCGCGCGGAGGTAGAGCAACGTTGCATCTGGACCGGAGACGCCGCGCGGCGCGAGATTCCAGCACGTGTCGTCCAAGCTCGAGACCTCGTCAACGCTCAGCGACATGGGCTCGGCGAGCAGCGCGTAGTCGTTGCCGGGCCATGCGCCTCGGTCACCGATGCACAGCACCTCGCGAGCTTCGCCGACCTGCTCACGCAACCAGGAAACCAGCGAGCCCTTGCCAGGTCGAGCGCCCAGCACGTCGAGCGAGTGCGATGAGACAACGATGCGCACGCCCGCCCCATCGAGCGGTGCGAGGCGCGACATCACGTGGGCCGCGAGCGCGTCGGTCCTCGTGGCGCCCTTGGGCTCGACGGTAAGTTGCTGCGGCCGCGGCGTGATCTTGGCTGTTGCCGCCAACCAGGCGTCGTCCGACAAGAGCGACTGCGCGCGCTTCAACGCGGGGTCGCTCGGTTCGTCCGTCTTCGGCAAAGCGTCGTCGCCGAGAGCGCCGATGGCCGTTCCGTTGTAGTAGCCGATGTGGACGCGGGCCCAGAGCTTGCGATCGAGCACCTTCTGAAGTTCCTCGCGCACGGACTTCCCTCGGCCGGTTGCGATTCCGAGGTGGAGTCCGGCCTTGAGCAGGCGCGAGCACTCGGCGACGACGTCGTCCCGAAGTCCGCCGAACCGATCGTCTTTCGTGCAAAGCGTGCCGTCGTAGTCGAGGGCCACCGCGCTGACCTTGGCGGTGCGCGCGCGGGCGAGGAACCGCTTGAGGCCCTGCTGGAAGGCCTTGCCCTCGTCCGTGGCCCCGGGCGACGCCCAGAGCTTTCGCTGGATTGGTGCATCGAGGGTCGGCCGAACGCGCGGCGGCGTGAGTCGGTACAGCTTGCGGCCGAACTCCGGCACATGCGGCCGACCGGGATCCTGCTTGCGTGTCACGCCGATGCGGTCGACGAGATGAAACGCCTGGATGAGGAGGTCGATCGTACCATCAGGCCCATCAAGAGAGGTCTCGAGGCGAACGACCCGGATGCTCTTCGGAAAGAGCTTCAAGGTCGAATCCGCGATGGCCGCGGTCCCCGGCGTAACGAGTGCGACGACTACGGTTTCGGCGGCTCGCTTCGCGAGCCACAGATGCCTCCCGTGCCCGAAGTTCCGGTAGTCCGCGAGCTGCGCGGCAGCGAGGGCCGACTCGTTGATCTTCGACTCGAGGTCGGTGGCGACCGGTGAGCCCCAGCCACCATGGAGGACCTGCACCATGTGACGATCCTCGAAGATGGCTCCATCGACCGCCTTGCGCGGAGCCTTCGAGAGCGAGACGCCGAAGCCGTAGGCCCGCGCGACGAGCGCACAGGTGGCGACGAGGCTGTTGGTCGCGAGGTAGCCGTCCTTGCCAGCGGGGGCGTCGGCGGCGAACACGCGGGCTCGCGGATACGATGCGGCCGCCTCGCTCAACGGGTTCTCGGCGCGCAGGGTTACCACCGCGACGGCGGGCGCCTCGTCGGCGATGGACGTTTGGAGCGCCGCGAGGACGTCCTTGTTCTTGCCGGACGCCGAAGCGAGGAACACGGCGGCGCGGTGAAGACCCGCCGGCACCGACAACACGTCGAGCGGCGTCGTGAAGAGAGCCGGTCGTCGATGGCGGGTACGGTGAAGAAGCGTCGTCAGGTGGCAGGCCGTCGACGAACCACCGGACCCGATCGCAACCAGCGGCAAATCCGCGACGTCCGCGACAAACCGCTCGAGCGCCGTCACGTCGCGGGACAGCGCCCAGGTGAGCGTGTCCCCCAGGGCAGCCAGCTCGCTCGCGAACGCCTTACCCACGACGGCCTCCGGCGCTTTGCTGCGCGCTGGTCAGCCCGAACGCGAACCCGCGGACGCGCTCCGCGAGCGGTCGGTGCATGGGCTTGAGGCTCGCCTTCGAAGTCGCGTGCACGGTGGTCCTTCGCCCTTTCTCGTGCCGCACCGCGCGGCTCTCTTGTGGCGCGGGCACCTCTTACCATACACTGGCAACGGTTGGAATGCGTTACCTCGCCTTGCCGAAGGAACCCGCCGCGATGGCCGACGAAATTCTGACAGTCGCCGAGGTCGCTCTGCTTCTCAAGGTGGCCGAGAAGACCGTCTACACGATGGCCCAGAAGGCCGAGCTGCCCTGCTTCAAGGTGCGGGGGCAGTGGCGTTTCCGCCGGCAGGACCTCGACACGTGGATGGCCGCGCAGGTCGCCGGAGCAGCGGGACCAGAGGAGGCCGCGTCGAAGGCGACGAGCCCGGCGAAGAAGGGGGGGCGCCGATGAACGAAGCGGACACCTGTCGCAAGTACGTCGTGCCGAAGCTGCAGGCGGCTGGCTGGGAGAACGAGCCGCACTCGCTCACCGAGCAGAAGTCCTTCACCGACGGCCGCATCATCGTCGTCGGAAGCAAGGCGCGTCGTCAGCCGCAGAAGCGCGCCGACTACCTGCTCCGCTACACGCGCGACTTCCCGATCGGCGTCGTCGAGGCGAAGGCGGCGTACAAGTCGCCCGGCGATGGCCTTCAGCAGGCGAAGGACTACGCGACGGTGCTCGGGCTGAAGTTCGCGTACGCGACCAACGGACACGGCGTCGTCGAGTTCGACTTCCTGACCGGGCTCGAGCGCGAGCTGCAGGAGTTCCCCGCGCCGAGCGACCTCTGGGCTCGCCTGCGCGGCGACGCGCACCTCAGCGACGAAGCGGCCGAGCGCCTCCTCACCCCGGGTTTCAACGTCCTCGGCAAGGCGCCGAGGTACTACCAAGAGATCGCGATCAACCGGGCCGTGCAGGCGATCGTGCAGGGACAGCGTCGGCTGCTTCTCACGATGGCGACGGGGACGGGCAAGACGTTCGTCGCGTTCCAGATCTGCTGGAAGCTGTGGTCGGCGCGCTGGAACCGCACGGGGGACCATCGCAAGCCGCGCATCCTGTTCCTCGCCGACCGAAACATCCTGGTCGATGACCCCTACGCCAAGATGTTCGCGCCGTTCGGTGACGCACGCGCGAAGATCGAGGGTGGCAACGCGGTGAAGAGCCGCGAGATGTACTTCTCGATCTACCAAGCGCTCGCCGCAGATGAACGACGCCCCGGACTCTACAAGGAGTACGCGAAGGACTTCTTCGACTTGATCGTCGTCGACGAGTGCCATCGTGGCAGCTCGCGCGATGAGAGCAGCTGGCGCGAGATCCTCGAATACTTCGAGCCGGCGTACCAGCTCGGCATGACCGCGACGCCGCTCCGCGAGGACAACCGCGACACGTACTCGTACTTCGGCGACCCCATCTACCAGTACAGCCTCAAGCAGGGCATCGAAGACGGCTTCCTCGCTCCCTATCGCGTGCATCGCGTCATCACGACGTTTGATGCGGCGGGGTGGCGGCCGAACGCCGGCGATACCGACCGCATGGGACGAGAGATCCCGGACCGCGAGTACACAACGAAGGACTTCGAGCGCGTCGTCGCCCTCCGCGCGAGAACCGCCGCCATCGCGAGCCACTTGACTGAGTTCCTGAAGAACACCGATCGCTTCGGCAAGACCATCGTCTTCTGCGTCGATCAGGAGCACGCCGACGAGATGCGGCGGATGCTCTCGAATCTGAACGCCGACATCGTCCAGCAGCACCCGGACTACGTCTGCCGCGTCACCGCTGACGAAGGCGATGTCGGACGCGGCCATCTCAGCCGCTTCCAGGAGCTGGAAACGCGCACCCCGGTGATTCTGACGACGTCGCAGTTACTGACGACAGGCGTCGACGCCCCCACCGTGAAGAACGTGGTTCTTGTTCGCGTGGTCGGCTCGATGAGCGAGTTCAAGCAGATCATCGGGCGCGGAACGCGGGTGCGCGACGACTACGGAAAGCTCTTCTTCAACATCCTCGACTACACGGGTTCGGCCACGACGCTGTTCGCCGACCCCGACTTCGATGGCGATCCAGCCCGCGTGAGCGAGGAGCAGATCGACGACGAGGGCAAGCGCAAGCCGGAGACCTACAAGGTCAAAGAGCCAGAGCCTCTGAAGGTGTCGGAGCCGCCTGGTCCGCCCTACGGCGTGGTCACCCCCGACGACGAAGAGGGCGGCGAGCCTCGGAAGTTCTACTTCGACGGCGGACAGGTACAGGTCGCCGCGCACCTCGTCTACGAGCTCGATCCCGAGGGGCGTCAGCTCCGCGTCGTGCAGTTCACTGACTACACGGCCGAGCGCGTGAGGACGCTGTTCCCGACGGCCGCCGAGCTGCGCGAAGCGTGGGCCGACCCGGAGAAGCGAGCGGACATCATCGAACGCCTCGCGGAGCGCGGCATCGACTTCGACGAACTCACGAAGGTGACGTCGCAGCCTGACGCCGATCCGTTCGACCTGCTCTGTCATGTCGCGTACAGCGCTCCGCTACGGACGCGGCGTGAGCGAGCCGACCGCGTTCGGAAGGACCGAAGCGAGTTTCTCGAGAAGCACTCGGGGCTGGCTCGCCAGATCCTCGAAGAGCTGCTCGAGAAGTATGCCGAGCATGGCACCGCGCAGTTCGTTCTTCCGGACGTGCTGCAGGTGCCGCCGATCTCCGATCACGGCAACGTCATCGAGATCGCCAAGCACTTCGGCGGTGCAGAGAAGCTCCGCGAGGCGATCCATGAGTTGCAGACCATCCTTTATGCGGCCTAATGGCCTCGCGCGAGAAACGACCTGATGGCCAAGAACAAAGCGAAGACGACGAACGGCAACGGCGCCAACGGAAGCGCCGCAGCCACCACTGCTCAGCGACTCGGCACGATCCTCAAATCCTCACGCGACATCATGCGGAAGGACAAGGGACTGAGCGGCGACGTCGATCGCATCCCCGTTCTCACGTGGATCATGTTCTTGAAGTTCCTCGACGACATGGAATCCATGCGCGAGGAGGAAGCGAAGCTCTCCGGCAAGAAGTTCAAGCCGGCGATCGAGCCTCCCTACCGCTGGCGTGACTGGGCAGCGAAGGACGACGGCATCACCGGCGACGAGCTGATCGCGTTCATCAACCAGGAGGAGTGCCGGAGGCCTGACGGATCCAAGGGGGCCGGACTCTTCGCCTACCTGCGAGCCCTGCGAGGCGCAGAGGGCGGCGACCGGCGTGACGTCATCGCAACCGTGTTCAAGGGCACGGTCAACCGGATGATCAACGGCTACCTGCTGCGCGACGTCATCAACAAGGTGAACGGCATCCACTTCACCTCGTCCGACGAGATTCACACGCTGGGCACATTCTACGAGTCGATGCTCAAGGAGATGCGTGACGCAGCGGGCGACTCCGGTGAGTTCTATACGCCTCGCGCAGTGGTTCGCCTCATGGTCGACGTCGTCGACCCGAAGATCGGCGAGACGGTGCTCGACCCGGCGTGCGGCACCGGCGGCTTCCTCGTCGAGACGTACTCGCACATGGAGAAGCAGTGCAAGACGGTGCAGCAGCGCCGCAAGCTCCAGGAAGGAACGATCCTCGGGGGCGAAGCCAAGCCGCTGCCGTACTTGCTCGCGCAGATGAACCTCCTGCTCCATGGCCTCGAGACGCCACGGATCGAGCCGGGTAACAGCCTCGCCGTGGCTCTGCGCGAGATCGGCGACAAGGACCGCGTCGACGTCATCCTCACGAACCCGCCGTTCGGCGGCGAGGAGGAGCGAGGCATTCTCTCGAACTTCCCCGAGGACAAGCAGACCGCCGAGACCGCGCTGCTCTTCCTCCAGCTCATCATGCGCAAGCTTCGGCGCGCGCCGAAGCCGGGACGCGCGGCGGTCGTCGTGCCGAACGGCGTCCTCTTCGGCGACGGCATTGCGGCTCGCATCAAGGAGGAGCTGCTCCGGGAGTTCAACCTCCACACCGTCGTGCGCCTGCCGAACGGCGTCTTCGAGCCGTATACGCCGATCCCTACGAACCTCCTCTTCTTCGATCGCACCGGCCCAACCGGTGACATCTGGTTCTACGAGCACCCGCTGCCGGAGGGCCGGAAGAAGTACACGAAGACAGCACCGATCCAGTTCGAGGAGTTCACTCCGCTCAAAGACTGGTGGAGCAAGCGCGTCGAAGGGCCGCAAGCGTGGAGGGTATCGGCAGAGGGCGTGCTCGCGAAGGGCTCGAATCTCGACTTGGCAAACCCGAACGCCGCAGACGACCTCGAGCGTCTGCCCGCGGCCGAACTCGTGCAGCGCGCACTCAGCGCAGAACGCGCTCTGATCGCGATTCTCGAGGACGTACAGAAGCAGCTTGCCGCCGAGGGCGTGAGATGAGCTGGTCCCGTGCGCGCATTGGCGACGTGTTGAAGCACCTCCCTCGACCGATTGATGTGGACGGTGCTGCTGAGTATCGGGAGATCGGCATCCGCTCCCACGGGCGTGGGCTCTTCCACAAGGAGCCCGTGTCCGGCGCCGCCCTCGGTGACAAGAAGGTCTTCTGGGTGGAGCCTGGCGACTTCGTCCTGAACATCGTGTTCGCGTGGGAGGGAGCCGTCGGAATCGTCAGCGACGCCGAGAAAGGCATGATCGGCTCGCATCGCTTCCCGACATTTCGAGCGGACTCCGCGCGACTCGACAGCCGGTTCTTGCTCCACTACTTCCGCACGAAAGAGGGGCTCGACGCGCTACTACGCGTGTCGCCCGGAGGGGCTGGCAGGAACCGCACTCTCTCGAAGAAGGCGTTCCTGGATATCGAAGTGCCGCTGCCGCCGCTGCACGAACAGCGCCGGGTCGTGGCTCGGCTTGAAGCGCTCGAGAGCAAGGTCCGAGAGGCCTCGCGACTTCGGAACCTGTCCGACGTCGCGCTTGCGGCTGCGTGGGAACGCGCGGCTGAGGACCGACTGGCTCGGATTGCCGTTACTCGTCCGCTCGGCGAGCTGGTCCGAGTGCAGGGGGGTGGCACGCCATCGAAGGCGAACCCGACGTACTGGGCAGGGAACGTTCCGTGGGTCTCGCCGAAAGACATGAAGCGCTGGGAGATCGATGACTCCGAGGACCACATCTCGGCGACAGCCACGCAGGAGTCTGCTGCAAAGGTCGTGAGGGCAGGCGCGATCCTGATCGTTACGCGCGGCATGATCCTTGTGCGGACGGTGCCGGTTGGTCGGCTCACGGTCGACGCAGCCATCAACCAGGACATGAAGGCGCTGCACGCGACGGAGATCGACGCCGAGTACCTTCTGTTCGCCTTGCGCGCTCGGAACCGGGGCCTGCTGGCGCTGGTTGCGAAGTCGACGCACGACACGCGGAAGCTCGAGACCGACAAGCTTCTGGCGTTCCCGGTCCCTGTCCCGTCACGGGAGGAGCAGATCGCGGTCGTGGCCTACCTCAAGAAGCTGAGGGACACTCTCGCTACAGCGCTCGCGCGCGCAGGCACCGCGCGGGAGGAACTCGACCTGCTCGCCCGCGTCGCACTCGCTCGGGCATTCGCGCCCGCGTCCGACAGGGCCACGTCGACCGTAGCGGTGGCCAGTTAAACGTCAGCGGCTCCGTCCCGCGAAAACAGGCTCCGCTGTTAAACGCTCTCGGTTCCTCTCTCCCCGCGGGCCAGAAGAGAGAGCGCGAACGCCGTCCAGATCGCCGTCGACACGCGCTCCTTCACGTCCGCGGCGCTCTCTGCGCGAACGCTGTCCACGCGCTCTCGGTGCGCGCCGAGCGTCGAAGGTCGCGGAAACGTGGGGGAGAAACGCAACGGCCCCGGAGATCGCTCTCCGAGGCCGCTGTTAAAAAGTGCGGGGTCGCGTTTCCGCGACCCCGCGTGAATGGCTCCGGGACCTGGACTCGAACCAGGGACCAACCGGTTAACAGGGTCGGCGGATCGCGAGCGTTCTCGGGCACTTAACCCCTCTCTGGGACCAGACCGTGGACCAGGAACGACGGACGACCGACGCACCGTCGTCGCGCGACAGGTGCTCGCTGCCGCAGCGACCGGTGGCCCCCTCCCCGACGACCTCGTTCGCGCGCTCGTGAACGCCGTCCTCGACGACGAGTCCGTGCGACTCGCGCTCGCTCTCCGAGACGACGGTGGGTCGGTCGTACGTCGAGCGATCGAGCTGGCCGGCGTGATCGTCAGCCCGCCCGAAACCGAGGTCATCGCACCCGTCGTCGACCTCGCGACGAGGCGCGCGAAGTAGCCGCTCCGAGCACCATCAACACCTGCGCGTGAAGATGCCCGGTCTGCTCCAGGTAGCTCGCGCGCACGACGGGGTCGCTGCCGTCCCTCGTCGCCGAGTCGCGCCACGCGTACCAGCCGATGTCGTCGACCTCCGCGACCTGGGTTCGAACCTGTCGCGCGCACCAGTCGTCGATCGCCCCGTTGGCTGCACGAGCGCTTGCGACTTCGTCGGCCCTGGGGAGCAGCACCACGCACGAGGCGTTGACCTCTCCGAGGTCCAACACGGACCTTGCTCGATGGGCAGCCGCCTCACGCGCTGCCACGGGGAAGGAGCGCGTCGCGGGGTGCTCTTCGAGCGCCCGCACCATGTATGCGCGCAGTTCTGCCGCGTGATCCGAGGCCTCCCACTCGGCGATCGTTCGGGACGCCCGGAGGCCCGCCGAGATCGCTCGCGACGAGACGCCGCGCGCCGTGGCCTCCGCGTTGTAGATCGCGGCGAACGCTGGGCTCCTGCAGGTGTTTCCGATGCAGCAGACAAGAATCGTCGGCGGTGGCAACGGCACTCCAGGAGCATCGCACGGACGCTGCACGAGCTAATCTGTCCGGGTGGTCCTCGACCGATCGCGTCGCGATCTCCAGCCGTGCGCTGCGGACCCGCGCAGGGCTCCGCGACGTCGAAGTCCCTCGTCGAATGCGCTCCAGAACTCCTCGGACTGATTCTCGAAGGAGGTGTCGACACGGTACGTCGTGAAGCAGTTGTCTGCGGGGTCGCTCTCGGCCCAGGACTTCGCAGCTGCGTTCGCCACGTTGGCGTCCTGGGCCACCAGGATCCGACGCGCCGCGGCGACCGTTTCGGCAACCAACGGTCTCGCGTACTCGACGACCTCGTCGTGCGTTCCCCAGTGGAAGACCTCCCGCTCGCTGAAGGTGACCCGCGAACGTGCGACCCACGCTTCCCAGGGGATGACGTTGTCCCACGCGAGTCCGAGCAGACGTCGAAGATGCAGGAGTTGCTCGTAGAAGGTCTGCACGCGCACGTAGTCACGATGCGGCAGAGCGAGGAAGCAGTCGCGATCGAGGCGCTCGTTGAGCGTGTCCCACTGATCGACGAACACGGGCACGGCGCAGATCGCGGCGTTGCCACTGCGCGCGTCGAGCCAATCGATCACGTCTCGTTCAAGCCCAGCGGCGGTCGACGGCAAGCTGTCCTCGCGCCGGATGCGAACGCCGCTCGGCTCGCGCGACCTATCCGTTCGCGCCCACCAGACCGTCCCGCTCTGCGTCTCTGCGAGGAGAAGCAGAACGGGCACTGGCATCGCGGCCCAGTAGTTCAGCGTCGAGCTCGGCACGGGCTGCAAGAACGTGTCGGCCTGCGTCCAAGACACCTCGGTGTGTCCCTTCACCTGCGCCTTACAGAATCGTCCGGAGACTGTCGCGGTTGCGAACTCAATCTCCAGGTCGATGCCGTAGTCCCCGCTCATCTCGCGCGTCAGCCAACGACTCGGGAGCGATCCACGCACTGCGAGCACGGCCTCCTCACCGATGACGTGCCTGTCGTCCCGTACCGGTAGCCGCTCGCGCATGTTCCCTCTGTCTCGGGTGCTCTCGATGCGCACCGGGCGCATCACCGGTCGCGAACCATCGGGCGATCTCGGCTGTCGCACAACGGCGCGCGATGAACAGCGTCGGCGAACCGCCGCGCATGGTCACAACTCGAAGCAAGTGAGGTCCGCAGTCGATGAGTATCGGCTTCGTCGCAGTGAGCCATCCACGCTTGGCCCAGCGCCACACGGACAGGTCGTTGGCCCCGTTCGGGACGGGGGGCGACCCGCGGAGGCAGGCGCTGCAGGGGTACTCGTTCGATTCGTGACCGTCATAGTGTCGGTACATCCCGCTGCCGAGGCAGGAGCCACACGCCGGGAACATCAGGCGCCGCGCGCTCCACGCGTCCCGCGCGTCGAACAGCCACGCCATGCGCCCGTAGAACGCTTCGCGCTCGCGGATCTCCTCTGGCGAGATGGGGGAGTGCTGCAGCTCGATCACGTACCCGTCGGGCAGAACGACGTCGGCGCGATGAGAACCGCGAACGACCTCCTGCCGTTCGAGCGGGGCATGGGACTTCCACTCGCGATGCCAGGGCGTCTCCGGCTCCCACCACGGATCGCAATCCGTACGCCCGCTCGCGTGCGCCCAGTGCCAGGTGACTAGCTCCCCGCACTTCGCGACGACCGGTTCCGCACAGCCAGGACACGCGGCGCGACCACCGGGCGTGGCCTCGACCCGAGAACCGAGCTGAACCGCGAGCCGCACAGCGACCACTCTGGATCGGAAACAAACCGCGGAGCAAAGAGACGCCGCTGAGTGCAGGAGTTCACTCGCCGGAGGACGCTCTTCTTCGCAGATCGACGAGCGAACCGTAGCTGTCGGGAGCGGGAAGAGTGTCACGGGACTCCCAGTACCAGCGCTCAACTTCTTCGATGACCTGTCCAAGAGTGGGCCACTCGGCTGCACCAACCCAGCGGAGTGCTGTCTGTTCGTCCGTCCGCCAGTCGAAGTAATGCACGTGATGTTCGTCGAGGTGCCCATCGTGGGGATGGGTGCTGTCATAGCGGAGGATGCCGTGATGCCCGCGCACCCACGCCTGGTACGCGTAGTACTCGGTCTGTACCTGCGGATCGTCGTCGAGTGACTGAACCGAGAGCGTCTTGCGCACGTCGATGACGATGCCGCCGAGGCATGAGATGTAGCCGCAGAGGTGGAGGAGTCCCGGCTCCGCAACCCACTCCAACGTATCGTCGCCGACGAACCCTCTCTCTCGGAAGGAGTCCATCCGGCGAGTGTGAACCTGCTGATAGGTCCAGAGACGAGTCGCCGCGTGCGGCCCTTGCGTCCGCAGACTCACCGCGACTTGAAGAGCGCTCGACGCCGGAGAAGCAGCAGCCAGTCCAGCACGTCCGGGCTCTCCTGGAGTTGGCCGGCCCCGACGCGACGCCGCATCTCGTCCGACGACATCCCCGCGCGAACTTCGTGCTGACCGATCAGCTGATCCATGTCACGGACCTCGCCGTTCGGCGCGCTGTGCGCCACGCGCGACAACTCCCGCAGCTTCTTCTCCCGAACCTCGGGCGAAGCGGCTCGCAGCTCTCGGTCAGGAACGATCAGTCGCATGACGGTGCTCAGGGTAGTCACGGCTCGGTGAGTTGTCGATGTAGTGTCGCGGACCGCGGGCTCGTTCTGACGCGCCCCGGTCGGTTCGACCGTCGCCACGAGAAAAGTCCCGCCGCGGTGCAGCTTCGGCGCTTCGCTCGGCGCAACCGGTTGCGTGCGGTGCGCCTACGTGTCACGCGCGAAAGGTGGACGCGATGCAGAGGCTACGGACTCCAAGCACGGCGGACGTCGAGGCGCAGGTCGCCGCGATGCGAGACGACGCGACCGACGGGCATGCGGCGCGCGTGCTGCTGCTCGGGTGGCGGGACCACCCAGCGATCGATCTGATCGACGAGATGCGGACGCTGATCGAGGAAGCCGTGGGGCCGACCCGCTGACGACTGTTCGCGAGCTACGCGTCGACCGACGCGTTCGCGACCGGTGCGTCCGCGAACTACTCCGCGAGCTCGATCGTGGTCGAGATCGTGTACACGCAGCCCGGAAGCCCGAATCGCGGCGCGACCACGTCGAGGATGCGCCGATGGCACGCGATCCACGCGTCCCAGGCGACCCCGACGCCCACGTCATCGTCACGGGCGACCTGCTGGGCGCGAATGTCGGGAGAGAGCGCGCCGACCTCGGCTGCGATGCACTTCGAGAGGAACTCGACCGCGTCCGCCGCGGCGCATTGCGAGGCGAACATGCGACGCAGTCGTCGTTCAAGGCCGTGCTCCACCAACGTCGATGAAGGATATAGGATGGGCTTCGATTCGGGGAAGCGCGCAAGGTGCAGGATCCCGCGCATGACCACTTCGTCGGACCGACGCTCGACCAGGTCGACCGCGCGACGATAGCCCCTGCGACGGTTCTCCTCGATCTCGTCGGCGATGCGTTCGAGTTCGAGACTCGTGGCCTCGCTCTGCGTGGAGCGCTCAGCTGTCCGCCCCCGAAGCTGCCACCGGCGCGCATCGACGACAGCAGGCTCCCAGCAGCGAGTGTCTCGGAGGGCCCCACACCCCGCGAGCGCGGTGAAAGGCGGACCGTGCCACAAGCGAGTGAGGCGGAACGTCCACACGTCGATACCGGCCAGCAGCCATGCCAGATCGAGCGATCCCGAGCGAGGGTCACCGGACGCGATCAGGACGTGTTCAAAGGGTCCTTCCGGCTCTTTGACCAGCTCGCGCCGCAGTTGCAGGATGCCGTCCGCCTCCCCAGGGGCAAGGCCCCAGCAAACCCGCTCAAGCAGAGGCCCAGCGTCAGCGTCGTGCAACACGATGTCCCGAATCGCATCCCGCACGGGGGCTAGCCATCCTGATCGCGTGAAACGGGCCGTCGGATGGTCTGCGAGGACCGCATCGAACGCGAGGAGCGCGCACTTCAGCGCCGCCACCTCCATGGCCGGTGCAAGGACGGGGACTCTCTTCCGAACCAGATCCGGCTCACACGCGGCGACTTCATCGGAGTACGACCAACGGTCGCCGGGGCGTCCGGCACGAGCCGCGAGGTGCGCGAGCGCGGACACGTCTTCGCCGATGATCGACGTGGGGCGCCCATCCGAACCGCGCCCTGTGACCCGGTGGCCGCGAAGACCAACCTCTCCACCGGGGTACAACAGGAGCTGCTCGGACCCGCCGACTTCGATATCAAGCGGAGCTTGCTGGTGCTCCGCGGCGAGGAGCGGCGCGAGGTAGTTGAACGCCGTCTTGTAGGGCGCCGTGAGCAACTCGTCGAAGTTCCGCGAGGTCGCGTTGTTGAACCTGCTGCTCGTGATCCGCTTCGAACGGATGCGTCCGCCGAGATCGCGGGGAATGGCGTGCTCGACCGCCGTGTGGACGCCTAGTCGCTCGCCCGTGAACAGACACGTGTCGGCCTCCGTGCCCATCTTCTCATCGCCAGCCAACGGAGCACCTCACCTCCGTCCGGATCGCGCGCACGAGGCCTGGCAGGTCGACCCGATAGGGACGTTCCACGTGCTCCAGCAGGAACTGCGCGACGGTGCCAGCGATCATCTCGTTCGACGCGCGGCGCGCGCCCCCCGCGTAGAAGTGCAGCTCGGTATCGCGCGCGAGCACGCGAGACAGCTCCGGGACCGGCTCGTGCGAGACCCACACCTTGCGGCGATAGCCCACCGTGGCGATTGGGACGGAGCGCAGATACGGCTGTCGGTCAGGCCGCATGGCTCGTGCTTCCTCCTCGGGCGTGAAGTACCGTGCCTGCACGAAGGTCAGCTCGCTCTGTGTCGTCGTGTAGCTCATGGCTCGACTCTCCTCGCGCCGCACACATCGGCGGCGACCCCATGAGTGTCTCATCGGCCCACAACCAGTGTCGAGGGGGTCCGGGGACCAGATAGCCCTGACCATCAGGGGTAGGAAGGGCGACCGGTTTCCGCGGATCTGGCCGACCGGTTTCCGCGGATCTGGCCGACCGGTTTCCGCGGATCCTTTCTTACTCCCTCTGCAGAGAGTCCCGGTGAGGAATCCCGTGGCGTCCGCGCTCGACGCGCGAACGATCCTCGGGCGGCAGATCGTCCCGATCAACCAGCACGGGAGAGAGAGGGGGAGAGAGGGGGCGCGGGCGGTAGATCTTGGGAAAGACCGCGCGTCGCGTCGTCGAGGTCATCGGCGATGTCGCCGTCGTCCACCAGCCACGGCGGGATCGGAGCAGCCAGAGGACGCATGCATTCGCGGAGTGCGCCGACCGTGTGCAACCACGGTGCATCGAGCACCGCGTACGCCGTTCTTCCGCCGGGACCGTCGTGGCGGCCGAGCAAGCCGGCCTGCACCGCACGTGCGACCGTGTCGGTCACCGACGAACGAGCAACGCCAAGCGCTACCGCGAGCTCGGGCAGCGCAAGTGGACGCGGGCCGAGGTCGCCGTTCTTCCACGCGACGAAGCTGACGAGCAAAGCGACCTCTGGCGGGTGGCAGAGGATGAGGGCGGCCGGCAGGGGAACGATCGGACCCGCCGCGAGAGGGAGGCGATACTCACGCGAGAGGCGACACGCCGGGACGCCTCGTTGCCTCCGCGGGTCCCCGGGCAGGAGACCGATGAGACCCGCCCGAGCGAGGTGAGTGCGCGCCCGCTCTACGGCGTCCGGCGACATGCCGATCTGCGCGCCCAGCAGCCTGGCCGGCAGATCCGAGACGGTGCCGTCGTGATCAGCGAGGCGGGTCAGCAACGCGACGAGAATCTTTGCCGGTGCACGGACACCACGGAACGCGAGCGACTGCGCCGGGAGAGGCAGGTAGCGGCACACCGGTCGCTGAACCCCGTCGCGGCGGGCATAGAGCAGCACGCCGAAGCCAGGAGGTGGCCACGGGCCGCGAACCACTGAGGCGACGTGAGATGGCTGATGGTCAGGGGTAGAGGAACAGGATAGAGTAGACATGCCGCGGCGCCTCGAACGCCAACGCGGCACCCCGCAGCCCCGACAAGGGCATCCGAAACGACCGGAGTGGAGTCCGATCGCGACGGAGCGGTGTGCGCTCGTGCAGGATGGCGCCCAGCGGAGGGCGGCAGTCAATATGCAATGACCTAGTTCGTCAAGAGTCCGGTGCGACTGGCGACGATCGCATCACTTGTCCGCGTAAGCCTTGATGTCGCCCCTGCCGTCGGCCTCTGAGAGGTCACGAACGACGAGGCCGAGCAAGGTGATCATCGCTTGCGTCGTCTGTGCATCGATTCGGATCCGGGCCCGAGTCTCAGCGTTGGGATGAATGAGGTCCCGATGATCGGTGATGGTCCTCGCGAGGCCGATCGCCGTCTCGGACAGGAGGTGCCGACCGTCGGGAAGGAGGCTCGCGTCCCCCGCGATCTCGATGAGCTTCGGCAGGCTCGCATCATCTGGAAACTTCTTCCGGCCCATGTAGGTAGTGGCCACAGCACGGTTGCGATCGAGGACGTCGACAAGGACTGCCTCCAGAACGGAACCGCACAGAAGAAGCGCCGACTTGTGCAGACCGCTCGCCGTGGCCCCTGCCAGCTCGGCAAGGTCGCGGACAACAATGCGGTGCAACGCCTCGTCGTCGAGAAACCCAAGCCGGTGCACGACCTCGTCGAGCTGGCGCGCGACGTTCGCGTCCGGGACAGCTGGAGATTCACCGACAAGACCCATTTCGAGCTGATCGAGACAGCTCTTCACGACGGTGAGGCGGAACCGGTGCCTGTTCTGTTGCGCAAGCTCCCGTTGGCGCTGGGTTGGATTGAACATCGCGAACCCCGCCCTTGCGGCGTCAAAACGCGATGTCGCGTCCGACGGGTCGCCGAATACCGCGCAGATCACCGACCTCGTCGTCTGTATCCACTCGTCGACGTCTTCGTAAAGCAGCTGCTGCGCGAGCACCTCTCCTCTTTCGAGCTGACGAGCGAGCAGTTCACGAGCCTTGGCAACGCTGATGGTCGACGTGCTGGGGGCTGGAGCGTCTCGACGTTCGGGCATGGGGGTGACCGTCGCGCAACTCCACCCGCCCGCGCAAGGGTCACAGGTCGCGCCGGAGGATGCCGGTCACATGCGCCCATGTGCGACCGGAAAGAATGGCCGTGATCTGCGAAGAAGCGACGCTGAACTCGCGGGCAAGGTCCGCTCGCTTCTCTCCGGTGCGGACGCGGCGGACGATCTCGCGGACCTGTGCCTCATCGAGCTTGGCTCCGTGATGGCGCGCACCTCGTTGCGTGCGCCCACGCACGACAGCGTCGCGCATGTTTTCGTGGCGCGATCCGACGCTCAAGTGTTCGATCGCGCAACAAGATGGCCGATCGCATGCGTGGCGGACGTCCACGTCGGACGGCACAGCACCATGATGCACTTCGACGATGAGTCTATGAACGTAGACTTGGTGCTTCGCACCGCTGGCGTCGGTCCATCCGACGGTGCCGTAGCCCTTCCGTGTCTTCGCCCCCGGCCAATCGAGACAACCTTCGGCGGACGGCTGGACGGTGGAAAGACGGGCTCGGACGCGTTCGAGGACGGTGGCCTGAGGCATGCGGGTCGTCATTCGCAATCTATGACACGCCAAGGAGGGCAACGGACGCACTCGATCGCGTGAGCGACGCGAAAACCGTTGACGCGCACCGAGCACTTCTTCACTACACGACTGATGGGCAGCGGAAAGAGTGCGATCAAATCGACCACTACGGAATCGCGTGCAATCGATTGCGTGAGAGTTGAGAGCGAGGAGGCGGCCCGTCGACTCCATGCGGCTCTCGACTCCTATCGTCGCGTCGTCGTTGAGGGCCTCGGTCAGTTCCGCCGGGACCTTCGCGCGATCTGGGGGGGCCGCTGATGCAACTCGGACGCGATGTGCTCGACGTTCTTGGTCGCGCTGAGGTGCTCGGTGACCGCGTCGTTCTCCAGGGATCACTCGACCGGAAGCTCTACACGCGCACGAACGACGTGTTGGAGGCTCTTGGTGGGACGTGGTCCCGAAAGGCGCGGGCACACCTCTTCTCTCCGGACATCGACGTCGCGACGCTGATCGATCTCGCGATCACGACCGGCGTGATCACGACATCGAAGGACCTCGGGTTCTTTCCGACACCGCCGCCTGTCGCGGAGCGCCTCGTGGACGAGCTTCGCGTGGAGCCGGGCGACCTCGTGCTCGAACCGAGCGCGGGAGACGGCGCGCTGGTTCGGCCGCTACTCGCTGCCGGTGCGGTCGTGGTGGCCGTCGAGCGCGACGCGAAGCGTCGGCAGCAGCTGATCGATCTCGCGGCCGTGGAGCCGCGTCTCACTGTGAGCGGCGCTGACGACTTCATGTGTGTCGAGCTTGCGCAGCCGGTCGCCTGCGTCGCGCTGAACCCGCCGTTTCTGAAGTCAGGGCTCGGCGACCACCTCGATCATGTCCGTCACGCGTACTCGATGCTCCGGCCGGGCGGACGACTCGGCGCGATCATGCCGTCGAGCATCGAGTTCCGCTCGGACCGCCGGCATCGCGAGTTCCGGCAGTGGGCCGAGGAGCGAGGCACGATCGAGTCGTTGCCCGATGGCTCGTTCAAGGCATCCGGCACGGGCGTGCGCACGTGTCTCGTGATGCTCGTCGGGGAGTAGCTCGTGGCGGACCTCTGGAACCCCCACTGGCTCTGCTACTCGGCCGCGCATGGGTATCACCCGGCGTCGATGCTCGATGTCGACGCCGAAACCTGGCCGGGCGGGAAGATGGCGGGGTTCATCGTCTGGATGAATCGCCGGTGGGGCGACTGGGCTCAGCTCCGCGGACTCCGCATCAACCCCTCGGGGCGAGATCGAGCGGGCAGGCCCGACTCGTTCCTGGGGCCAGCCGACGAGGCCGACTTCATCGGCTGGCTTCGCGGCACGGTGTTCAGGCTGCGTGAGACGTGCGTGTTCGGTCAGCCGATCTCGTCGCGGGTCGAGCACACGGACGACTGCTCGCATATGACTCCGCCCGATTGTCGATGCAGCTGCGGGGCCGACGCCGTGGAGCGAGCGCCGTACCTCTTGGGGGAGTCATGACGGTGGCCGTCGACATCGAGCTCGACCGCGGGCGTGTGTCCGGCACGGTCATTCGTAGCCGCCGGCATTCGCTCCGCGTGAAGCCGGGGCCGAGCGGGATCATCACGTACGTCCTCGTGCTCGTTGCGATCGACGGCGAGCCCGAACCGCGATGGGTCGCGGCCGAGCGAGTCCCGGGAGTCTGGTCGTGAACGCGCAGAGGTCATTGCCGTTCGCGGGTTCGTCGTCAGAGAGGCGATGGACGTACCAGTCCGGTCTCCCTGATCGGTCCGGCGTCTCTCGCTACACGCATCTGATTCGCTGGGGATGGGACACCGACGAGACGATGGCGCGCGGAGCTGGAAAGCGTGACTCACAGCACTGGCGTCGCGGCGTCTCGTCGAGACTCACGAGCTCTGGTGGTGCTGCGAGGAAGGCGCGGTGTTCTTCATTCACGAGCGGGCCGTGGTGCGCGACGCGGAGAATCCTGCACCGGTGGCGGCGTGACGAAACCCGCGAGCTTGGCGTGCTTCTCGGCAAACGACTTGGCCAGGCGTGCCTCGGCCAACAGCTCGTGGTCGTCGGGGTGCGTCTCACGGAACAGGTTGATCGTCGCGACGAGAACGGCGAGCAGAAGGAAGACATGAACTTCGTAGAGTGCGACCGCAGTGTCTCGCTTGAACTCGGGGACGGGGCTCAGCCCGCGCACGCCACCCGCATCCCACGTTTCGAGAACCGCTGCCAGGACTTCCATCTTCGATGGATGCGCGATCTCATTGAGCTTGCCGTAGATCCAACTCGCGCCAGAGGGGACACCCTTCGCGTGCGGGGGCTTCCCGCGCTTGCTGGTTCCACGGACGGTTGTGCCCAGCGCGGCCACAAACTCGTAGTCCTGCTTGAGGGCTGCCGTCGCCTTCAGGTACTGCCCTTCGGAGATGAGCCGCTCCGTGACCGCAACGCCCTGAGCGAACCCCCCGATGAGCAGCAAGCGCTGGCCGATAGAAGCGCTTCTCTGGACCTTGATGGGTGGCGGCGCCGAGATCAGATGGACGAGTCCGGAGAGCGCGCCGATGCGGGCGATCTGCAGTGGCTGGCCATACGCATCCTCCGACAGCGTTCGGATGGTCGGTCCGACATCGTCAAGACCCGCAAGATAGTCCTGCGCCCGCTGAACGAAGGTCGTTGCCAGCCGGTCGAGTTCCTCGTTGGTCAGCATGGGCACCCTTTCGGTTCACGAACCATCCAGCGCGGGATGGTACCCCTTCCAACAGTCTGTGAGGTCCCGATGGCCGCGGAGCGCCTCATTCGCGTGCGGGCGAGTTCGTCATGATCGAGAACGACGGATTACACCATGACGCGTAGGCGTATCCACGAGATCACGATCCAGAACGAGGGTCAGCGCTTGCTGCTCGCGCGTGAAGAGACGCCTGCAGCGATCGCTGGTCTCGTCGGCGTGCCTCCGCAGCGAATCGACACCTGGCGCTCTGGGCGTGTCCGACCCGCGGCCGAGTCCGCACGTCTGCTGCGGGATGCTCTCGGTATCCCGCTCGACGCGTGGACTCGTGTGCCCGGAGCCGAACAGCCCGCGCCGCTGCCACCCGCACCAACACCCAAGACGGCGATCGAGGAGATTGACGTGATGCTCGCGGCCCTCCGAGTCGCTTCGGGCGGGCTGATCGAGCGCGAGCGCTCGAAGCGGGTAGACGAGCGCATCCGCCTCCTTCGACTCAAGGCGCAACTCGAACGCGACGAGCGGATGACCGAGGACGCGATCGTTCGTGCGCATCCGGCGTGGCGACGGATCCGCGAGGCGTTGCGCACGACCCTTGCGAAGCACCCGGCTGCACTGGCGGACGTCGCTGCGGCGCTCTCGGCCCTGGCCGCATGGGACGACGCATCGGCGTCGACCGAGGCCGCGGAGGCGTCTTGACGCTTCCTGGCCCCGAGCGTTTCGCGCGGCTCGTCGCACGTCCTTCGGTACCCGATCGGCGTCGAACGATGGCGAGCGACCTCTCCGTGATGCTCGACGAGCTGCTCGCGGAGTCGCGCATCATGCGGTGGCCCTCGGAGCGGTATGCGCGGGAGCCGGTGCGCTTCGCCGAAGAAGTGCTCGGCTTCGAACCCTGGTCGCGCCAGGTCGAGATCCTCAACGCGCTCCGTGACGTCGGCCAGGTGGCCGTGGCGTCGGGGCGCAAGACCGGCAAGTCACGCATCGCTGCAGCTGCCTCGCTCTGGTTCTACTCGGCAGTCGAGGGCGGTCGCGTCTTCCTACACATGCCCCGTGGCCCACAGGTCGAAAAGATCCTGTGGCCCGAGATCAGCGTCCTGCACAAGAAGAGCGGGCGGTGCCTGGACTGTCGCCTCGCTGATCCCGACGGACCCCGTCCGTGTCCTCACTCCGCCGAGCTCGATGGAGAACTCTCGCCACGTGCGACGACCGGGCTGCGCGGGACAGACGATGGTCGCTGCATCGTCTCCATCACGAGCAAGACGATCGAAGCCGTCTCGGGGTACTCGGGTCCGCAGCTCTGGGTGGTCGACGAGAGCGCGGGCGTGGACGACGCGATCTTCGATGCGATCGAGGGCAACGGCCTCGGCGGCGGGCTGAAGGTGCTCTACCTCGGCAATCCGACGAAGAACCGCGGGCGATTCTTCGAAGTCTTCAACAACGAGAAGCGCGGCAAGGCCTACCACCGCGTTCAACTGTCTTCGGAGGAGGCCGCCCAGGCACGCGATCGAAACGGTGAGCGCTTCGGTCACCTAGCGACCCAGGCGAAGATCGACGAGTACAAGGAGCTGTGGGGAGAGGACTCACCGCTCTACCTCGTGCACGTGAAGGGTCAGTACGCGCTGGGGGAGGATGGCGCGGCGTTCTCGGTTCACGCGATCGCCGAGGCTGTCGCTCGCTGGCACGATGATCCGGGCGAGGGTCGGCTGTACATCGGTGTCGATCCGGCGGGTGTGTCGGGTCTCGGTGACGAGACGGGGTTCGCGCGTCGTCGCGGCACGAAGATCCTCCGGATCGACACTCAGCGCGGGATGGATGAGGACGCAATCCTCGCGGAGATCATCCGTATCGTGGAGAGCGATCGACGCGAGCGCGAAGTGCCCGTCGTCGTCGTCGATCGCGAAGGGTCGATCGGCTCGGTCGTGCACTCGCGAATCATCGAGTACCTGGACCGGTTCCGCCTCGGGCAGCGCAAGCCGTTCGAGTACATCCCCGTGAAGCCGTCTCTGCCCGCTGAGCGCATGCCCCAGGCGTACCCGCGCGTGCGTGACGAGGTCATCGCAAACTTCGAGCGCTGGATGCGCACCGGGTCGATCCCCGACGACGACAAGCTCGCGAAGGAGCTGAACACCGTCCAATGGACTGAGCAGGTCGATCAGCGACTGAAGGCGACGCCGAAGGAAGAGATGCGTCGAATCCTGGAGCGCTCGCCCGACCGCATGGACGCCGCGATGCTGTCCTGCTGGGACTCGATGGCGCTGCGGCTCGAGCCCGGCGGTCAGCTGCCACCCGGTGCGCAGGCCGTTGTCGAGCGTGATCGTCGAGCTCTCGCCGCAGCACGCACTCCCGCTGGCGGCTGGGAGGGCTTTTCGACCCACGAGGAAAGTACGTCAGGACGATCGCGCGACGCGCACAGAGCGATGGCCGAGCAGAGAGGCAGGCACCGATGATCGCAGCGACACCAGCGATGGAACGAGCGCGCACGCGTGGACGGAACGCCCTACTCGCGGTGGTGCAGATGTCGACTCAGATCGAAGTTGCTCGACGTCTCGGCGTCAGCCACGCGACCGTGTCGTTCTGGTGCTCCGGACGGTCGCGACCTGCCTGTGCCGCCAGGTCAGCATTACAGCGGCACTTCGGCATTCGGGCCGAGTGGTGGGGCGCGCTCCCCTCAAGGTGGCGGCGACGCCCCACCTACCGCGGGGCGGTCGGCGACGACGCCCAGGGGAGCGCATCCTCTTTGGGCGCCTCAGTGCGGCGCCCTGGGGACTTCACGGATTGTCCGTGATCGTAACCATCAGATTCCATGTGATCGCGTTGGTGTCGGGATCTGGCTGCGGATCCCCCTCGGCGAACGAGTACGAGAGCGTTGTGCTCTTGCCGGTGCGCGTGCCGGTCATCGCCGCCGGGACGTTTGAGTACTCACTCCACCAAGCCGACGCCCGAGGAAGGTCGTTGCCCGCCTCGAAGAGGGCGGCTTGCGCTGGCTTCGTCTTGTACTCGTAGTGCGTGTTGATCATCAGGCCGGTCCAGCCCGTCATGTCTGACGTCGGGGTGAGAGTTCCAGGCGCGCCGGACGCGCCTGGGGAGAACGCACACTCCACCAGCATCAGGAGGTTTCCCACGGCTTCCAGTCCGGAGATCTGGAAGTTGAGCGTGTACTCACTCGCCTGTTCCGGGTCGCCGGCCGTGAAGACCTGTCGACGCGGTGCAAGAGGCCACAGTGCGGGATTCTTGCAGATGGACGGGGGCAATTGGTACTGCTGGTTGAGAAGTGCCGTCGAGTTCGCGGCACCTGTGATATCGCCGCCATCGTTGTAGTAGTTCGGCACGACGAGGTAGTCGACAGAGCTTGCGTTCACGATTCGGACAGACAACTGGAAGTCCTTCTCCAGCATCTGGATCACGAACGCCGCGATGCCCACGACAGCGGCAACGCCGGCCACGACGGCAGTAGCGACGCCGAAGAAGGCGATGCCGCTTTCGACCAGAGCAGCCTCGGCCTCGCCCTCTGCCGCCTCTTCGCCAGCATCGGCGACCGCGTTGCCTAACGCTGCCGAGATTCGGGCGCCGATGCCGCCCATCAGCGACGGGAAGAGCTTGCAGAGTGCCCCCGCGATGCCGGCAAGTGCGAACAATCCCGCGGAGCTGCCGTAGAGGCCGAAGCGTACGAGGTGTGAGACGCTCGTCGCCGCGCCGAGGAACGTGACGTCGAATCTGTAAGGGAGACCGGTGGGTCCGTCTGGCGCGGCGGAGAAGCGCACGGCCGCATTAGCTGGCGGAGGGTTGGCGTCGGGGACGCCTGTGATCGTGAACGTGCCGAGCTGCGAGTTCGCCTGGTAGACGACCTGCTGGTCGGACTGTGACAGCACGGTCCACTTGCTGAGATCCCCAAATCCCGGGTCTCGGGCCCAGAGACCCATCTGGCGGATCTCATTGAGATACGCGGCGAACCCTGTCGGGGTGCTGAGCTGAGCGACGAGATTCTCATCGACCACGGGTGCCCAGCCTGTCATCCAACTGAGCTGCGGCTGCGCAGACGAGACACCTTCAGAATTGTTCATGGAGCCCTCCTCGCGCGCAGCTTCAACGAGGTCGTCCACGCTGGTCAACAGCGCACTGGCAGCACCGTCACTAGTAGAAATTTGCGTACAGGACGGAATGTGTCGCTGCCGTGGCGAGTGCGGCGCGGCGTGCCGGCGCCCCATCCGCTGACACGTACCCGTCACCCGGCAGTGCATCCCGCAATCGATTGCGGGAGCCGACAGGCCGTTCGTAAGTTGTGGGGGTTGTCGCGACCGTAGATCGACATGCGTGAGCTGGCTCGATCGCCTCGGCGCGCTGCTCGGTCTCTCGGCGTATGAACGCCCGAGGGGCCGCGTCGCGGCGTTGCCGTCGCTGGGCTCCGCATCCGTTGAGCGGGCACGCGACGCGTGGGGCGGTCAGCTCGCACCGCCGCCCACCTCGAAGGCGGAGTGGTACCTCGCCGACCTCGAAGCGGCCGAGCGGGCTGCGGACACCGGAGACCTTGGTCCGGCCGCTCGCCTCATGCGCGCGGCTCGTCGTGATGGCGTCCTCTCGGGCGTGCTCTCGACGCGCACCGACGGCCTCATCCAACTCCCGAAGAAGTTCTCGGGGGCCGACGAGATCGTCCGCGAGCTGATGTCGCAGATCGGCGCCGTCCGCTCGACGTTCTATGAGATTTTCCCGCCTGCTGAGCTCGGACTGCTCACCGCCGACGGACTCCTTCTCGGGGTCGGAGTCGGCGAGATGCGCCCCGTGCCCGGTCGAGCACACCCAGTCTTCGTTCGACTCGATCCGGAGTTCCTTCGGTACGACTGGATGACAGGGCAGTGGTTCTACCGCTCGATCATCGGCGAGCTGCTCATCACGCCGGGTGACGGTCGGTGGATCCTGCACACGCCTGGCGGTCGCGTCGCGCCCTGGAACGGCGCCCTGTGGAAGGCCATCGGACGCGCGTACATCCGAAAGGAGAACGCGTCGCTCGCCAAGGACAATTACGAGGCCACGCTCGCGAATGCGGCTCTCGTCGCGGAAGCGCCGAACGGTGCATCGGACCTCGCCGCAGAGGGCTTCTTCCGTCGCCTCGCAGGCGTTTGGGGTTTGAACTCTTTGTTTGGCCTCCGCCCTGGGTACAAGCTGACGCTGCTCGAATCCAACGGACGCGGGCACGAGAGCTTCCGCGCGACGATCACTGCGGCGGACACCGAGATGACGATCGCCGTCGCAGGTCAGACGGTGACGACCGATGGCGGCGTGGGCTTCGCGAACGCCGACATCCACAAGTCGATTCGCGCGGACCTCATCCAGAGCACCGCGAATGCTGTGGCGTTCACCATCAACTCGCAGGGCCTGCCTGCCTGGGTGGTGAATCGCTGGGGCATCGGCGCGCTGGCGAATCCCGCGTGTGTCGGTTGGGACGTCACACCGCCCGCCGACATCGCGAAGAAAGCGACGGCGCTCGGCCAGGTGGCCCAGGCGGTCACGCAGCTCCGCGACGCGTACGGCGATCGTCTCGACACCGAGCAGCTCGCGTCTGACTTCTCGATCCCGCTGCGTGCCCTGCAGCCCGGCGCGACGAAGGCACCGACTCTCTCTGCAGGAGCGGTGAACTGATGCCGCCCCTTCTGCAGCAGTTCGCACCCTCCGGCCCGCTCGCGCTCGATCCGCGTGCGTTCGGCGCGACGTTCCCTGTCGCATCGCCGATCCAGAACCGCGTGGTCGATGGCGCCGTCGTGGTGACGGTGAGTGGTCCTCTCGCGGCTCGACGTGGAGGTTCGTTCGACTCGTACGACGCCATCCTCGATCGCGTCGACTCGGCACTCGCATCGAAGCCTGGCGCGGTGGTTCTCGTGCTCGACTCGCCCGGCGGGTTCGCGCAGGGATGCTTCGAGGCAGCGGCAGCCCTGCGTGCGCGATGCACTGCGGCCGGTGTCCCGCTCCTCGCGTTCGTCGAGGGCTCGGCCTGCAGCGCCGCGTACGCGCTGGCGTGCGCAGCGGAGCGCATCGCCGTTCGCCCGACGTCGGTGGTCGGTTCGATCGGCGTGTACGAGACCATCGTCGATCAGACCCGCGCTGACGCAGCCATGGGACTCGCGTTCCGTGTGGTGAGCACCGGCGCGAGGAAGACGGACGGCAACCCTCACGTCGCGATCAGCGATGGGGCTGTCGCCGCAGCGGAGGCCGCAGCCGGCTACCTCGGCGAGCTGTTCTTCGCGCTCGTCGAGACGATGCGCGGAGTGCCTGCGGCTCAGGTCCGCGCGCTCGACGGCGCGCTGGCGATCGGCCGCGACGCGATCTCGAAGCAGCTCGCAGACGTCGAGGTCTCCGACCTCGCCCAGCTCCTCGCGTCGGTCTCGGCGCAGAGCGCGGCCCCCGACACGACCACGACCGACGAACCGAAGGTGAAGACCATGGACGAGATCATCAAGGCCCTCCAGGCCGTCATCGACAACGCCGACTCCTCGGACGATGCGAAGGAGAAGGCCAAGGCCGCGCTCGCCGCGCTCAGTGCCAAGAGCGAATCCACGCCCAGCAAGGACGACGAAGAGGAAGACGAGACCGGGGCGGCGGCGAAGGCACTCGCCGAGGTGCATCGCCTCCGTGCGGAGATGACGCGTCGCGAAGAGGAGAACGAGCGCAAGACGCTCCTCGCGTCGCGTGCGGACTTCGCGCCCGAGCTGGTGAAGGTGCTTCAGACCGCGCCGATGGCGATGGTTCGCGACATGGTCGCGACGCTGCCCCGCACGGTGCCGCGCTCGCCGCTGCAGCGTCGGTGCAACCAACGCTCGGCGAGGGTCAGGGCTCGGCGCAGGCGTCGCAGCTCACACCCAGCGCGAAGGCCCAGCTCGACGCGCGCATGAACATGAACCCGCTCGCGCACGGCGTGATCAACGTCGGTGCCGAGCAGCGCTTCGGGGCTGTCGTGCCGACGAAGGCGTGAGCCCGACTCACTGACTCACTCACTTCGAGAGGAACACGCACATGGGACACAAGGTCATCAGCAAGCTCCGCGTCGCGCTGGCCAACAGCGCGGTCGCGATCCCCGGCGCACCCGCATGCATCGATCGAACGGCCGGCTCGACGCAGGGCCAAGCGGTGCCGAGCGCCGTCGACACCAACCTGCTCCCGGTGGGCCGTTTCACCGAGGGACTCACGGGTGACGGCACGAAGACGGTGGAGATCGAGCTCTTCAACCCGAAGCGCATCCACTTCTTCACCAACGCAGGTTCGAACACAGTCGATGCGACCGACATCGGAGGCCCCTGCTACTGGTCGGCCGCTGGTGTCGTTGCGGTTCCCGCCGACGTGTCGGGCTCGTCGATGGCGGGACGCGTGTGGATCGTCGAGGGCGCAGCGGGCGCTCGCATCGGCATCGAGACCGCGGACGCGATCGGTCTCCAGGGACCGCCGGGCGAGGACGCCTGAGCGCGGCCTGAACTGACCTCCACTCCTCACCAACGAGAGAGACAAAATGCTACTCAACGCTGCATTCCTTGCCGACTTCACGACGAACCTCCGCGCGAAGGCGGTGAGGTCGTACGACGCACGGCTCAAGAACCTCTGGTGGACGAAGGTCGCAAGCCAGACCCAGAGCCAGACCAAGCGAGAGATCCTCGGCTGGCTGGTCAGCAACGGCGCTCTGTCGATCGACACGAGCGACGGTTCGACGGAGTTCGAGGATGCCGTGATGAACTCTCTGGAGTTCACGCACGACTTCGAGTCAAAGGGCCTGTCGCTCTTCGAGTCCGACTTCGAGGACCTCGACGGTGTCGGCATCGACGCGGCGACGAAGTTCGTCACCGACCTCGCAGCGCAGTTCGCGTACGAGCCTCAGCGTCGACTCGCGAAGGCGATGCTCGCGAACCCCGTCTGCTACGACGGCCAGACGTTCTTCCATGCGTCGGCGCACCCGGTCTCCGGTCGTGCGGGCGACACGAGCATGGGGACGTACGGCAACATCATCGCGAGCAAGCCCATCGACGTGAGCGTGTCGATCGACGTCGCACGCACGAACCTCGGCGCTGCCATCGCGGCGGCATCGGCGATCAAGGGTCCCGACGGTTCGCCGCGCAACCTCCAGCCGGTGGCGCTGCTCGTGCCCGGCGCACTCTCGACTCGCGCGCTCGACCTCACCGGCGCGAAGTTCCTCAACGCAGGTGATCACACGCCGACCGCGGGGGCCTGGAACCTCGGCGCGCCGCTGATCGCGAACGAGCTCGGCGCAGCCTTCGGCGGCAGTGACACGACTTACTACCTGGTGATGTCGGATCCGGCGACGGACGACTTCGGCGGCTTCGTGTGGTCGACGCGAAAGGACTTCGCGATCCGCTACCCGTCGCTCAGCGACAGCACGTACCAGGAGCAGAACCTCCTGAAGTGGGTCGCGCGCGGTCGCCACGCGATCGTGCCCGGACATCCGTTCGCCCTCGTGCGCGTCACCGGCTGAGAACTCGCGTGAGCTGCGCTCGCAGCTCCGCTGACGACTTCCTCGTTCGGCGCGCCCGGCGTCGAGAGCGTGAGCCCACGCGTCCGGGTCGCTGCGAGCAGCCATGTCCACGCCGTACATCACGAACGATCGCTTCCGCACGCTGACGGCAATGCCGTCCGTGATGGTCGATCGTCTTGAGGCGATGGCTCCGGGGTGGCTCGCGGCGAAGCTCACGGCGCGCAGTCGTTGGATCGATTCGCGACTGGCGAAGCGGTACGCGACTCCGTTCGGGACGCCGGTGCCGGAGGCTGTCGAGGACTGGCTCACGCGCATCGTCACGCTGCACGCGTACATCCGACACGGCGTCGACCAGCTCGACGAGCAGTTCCAGGAGCTGAAGGCCGACGCGACCAAGGCGGAGGACGAGATCAAGGAGGCCGCGGAGGCGACCAACGGTCTCTTCGACCTGCCGCTTCGCGCCGATGCCTCGGGCTCGGCGATCTCGAAGGGCGCGCCATACGTGTACTCGGAGCGCTCGCCGACGCTGTGGACGAAGATCCAGGCGCGTCGTGGTCGCGAGGAACGCGCACGCGGACGAGGCACCGATGCGTGACGGCGCTTCGGAGATGGACGCGATGGTCGCGCAGCTGCGCGCTCTGCCGGGCATGGTGGAGCGCGCTGCGCCGGACATCGCTCGTGCGCTCGACGACGAGCTCCGCGCGAACATCGCTCGCGGTGTCGGTCCCGACGGCACGCCGTGGAAGCCGACGAAGGACGGCACCGCGCCGCTCGCGAATGCGGGCAAGGCACTGAGCACACGCGCGGTTGGCACCGTCGTGCTCGCACGGCTCGATGGAGTCGAGGCTCGTCATCACCTCGGAGCGATTCGAGGCTCGTCGAAGGAGAACTGGCTCGCGAGGCCGATCCTCCCGTCGAACAAGATCCCCGCGCCGGTCGCGAAGGCGATCAAGACCATCCTCACCGAGGAGTTCGAGGAGACGACGGGAGGTGCGCCGTGAGCGTCACCTTCGCGCTCCCCGAGCTCGTGCGTCTCGTGCGTCAGCGCTTCATCGACGAGACGCCCGAGACGGATCCTCCGACGCAGCCCGTCCCCGTGACCTTCGGGTGGCGTGAGCCTGCGCTGCAACGGCAGACGTCGCACCGCATCGTGTTCGTCCCCGGTGACGACGCAGCGGGAGCTCTCGGGACGCTGCGTGCGCCCGAGTCGCCCAACGTCGGTCTGGCGCGTCCGCTCGCGAGCCTGGACGAGATCTTCACCGCCTACATCGAGGCGGAGGACGTCACCGCACCGGACAACGAAGAGGCGCAGTACGCCGCGTGTCGCGCGCTCTACGACGCGTTCTATCGAGCCGTCTACCTGGCGCGCATCCCGCACACGATCACCTCCCAGCGTTGGATCGCAGACCGCACCGTCCGGTACGCGGGCGCGGCGATCCGCATCACCGGCACTGTCGGCGCGCGTGTCCTCGACAGGCCCGCAGCCATCGCCCCGAGCGACACGAGCGCGACCGTCGCGACCCAGAAGCTCGGCCTCACCCAGACCATCACCGTGCCCGCACCCGAGGTCTCGCCATGACCGTTCCGTCTCTCACGATCACCCAGCTCGACAACGCCCTCGGGGTGCTGCCTCCGACTGCGGGACGCATCCTCGCGATCGCAGGTGCCTCGTCCACGGGCACGCTCAACGTCCCCGCCGCGTTCGGTCGTGTTCGCGACGTGGTTGCTGCGTTCGGAAGTGGCCCGATGGTCGAGGGCGCAGCGCACGCGATCGAGAAGTACGGTCGCCCGGTGCTGTGCGTGCGAACCGGTCAGACGACCGACGGCGCAGCGAGCGCGGTCACGTTCGTTGGTTCGGGTACGAGCGTGGTCACCGCTGACGTGGTGACGACGGAGCCGCTCGACGACTACGAGGTGAAGCTCCTCGTCACGCTGGGCGGCACGATCGGCACGGGTCCGATCTCGTTCAAGTACAGCCTCGACGGCGGACGAACGATGTCGGCGACCAAGTCGCTCGGCACCGCGAACACGTACACGATCCCCGACTCGGGCGTGACGATCGACTTCGCCGCCGGCACGCTGGTGACGGGCGACGTCGCGACGTTCCGCACGACCGCGCCGCAGTGGAACGCGGCGGAGCTCGGTGCTGCACTCGACGCGCTCAAGGTCACTGCGACCGACTGGGGCATGGTCGAGATCGTGGGCGCGATCGACGCGACTGCGTTCGACACGATCGAGACGAAGATCGCGGCCATCTACGCCTCGGGCAAGGACGTCGCGTGGATCGGCTCCGCGCGCATCCCCGGCATCGCCGAGTCGGACGCGACCTACCAGGCATCGGTCGGCGGCGTGTTCGCCAGCAAGACGAGCACCTACGGCGTGCTGACCGCGGGCGCGGTCGAGATGACGTCGTCGGTCTCGGCGCGTCGCTACCTACGCCCGGTGTCGATGATCGCGGCGCCTCGCGAGAACTCGCTCAGCGAGGAGCAGAACAGCGCCGACATCAAGCTCGGACCGATCGGCGGCGTCTCGATCGTCGACACGCTCGGCAATCCGAAGCACCACGACGAAGCGAAGAGCCCCGGCCTCGACGACGCACGCTTCTACGTGCTCCGCACCTGGGAGCGTCGCGCGGGCGTCTTCGTGAACCGTCCGCGGCTCTTCTGCCCGACGGGCTCGGACTTCCAGCTCCTGCCGCATCGGCGCGTGATGAACATCGCGCTGCAGATCCTGCGCAGCTACTTCGAGGAGCGGCTCAACAGCCCGATCCAGGTGAATCGCACGACGGGCTTCATCCTCGAATCCGAGGCCCTCGCGATCGAGGCGGGCGCGAACGCGCGTCTCTCGGCGGCACTGCTCAGCAAGCCGAAGGCGAGCGATGCGTACTGCGTCGTGGCCCGCAACGAGAACCTGCTCAGCACCAAGAACCTCAGCGCGGACGCTCGCGTGGTGCCTCTCGCCTACGCGGAGAGCGTCGCTCTCACCGTCGGGTTCTCGAACCCTGCGCTCAACGTCGTCGCGGTCTGAGCAGACCTCGCGCGCATCCCTCTCACCTCTGACCGAGGAGCACTTCCGCCATGGCCGCAGACGACATCAGGATCAACGGCTTCACGCACTCGTGGGCCAGCACGAAGACCACGCTCGACGGTGAGCAGTACGTCGGCATCAGCAAAATCTCGTGGGACCACGCGATCGAAGAGGGACTCGTGCGTGGCCAAGGAGGCAAGCCCCTCGGTCGCACGCGAGGTCAGTACATGCCCGGCGCCGTGACGCTGACGATGCGGAAGTCGAGCGCGATGGTGTTGAAGGACAACCTCGCGAAGAAGTCGAGCGACGGCAAGACGTACGGGGAGACCGAGTTCCCGATCGTGGTGCAGTACCTGGAGCCGGACGACACGCCGATCACGGTCGAGCTGAACCGCTGTCGGTTCCTCAAGTCGACCGCGGCGAACGAGCAGAGCGCCGACCCGACCGCCGAGGACATCGAGCTGTCGTGTCTCGAAGTGGTCGAGAACGGCAAGAAGCTCTTCAGCGACATCGTCGTCGGCTGACCGGGAGGGATGAACCATGTCGGATGAGATCACAGCGCTTCAGGACCGCATCGCGAAGGCGAGAGCGGAACGTGCCGCGCTCGACGAGGCTGCTGAGCGTGCGGTCGAGATCGCTCGACTGGAGAAGCTCGCCCGGCTCGAAGAGCAGGCACTCAAGGATGCGCCGCACATCGCGAAGGGTCGTGACGAGCACGGCGTCGAGCGCACGGCGGTGATCGACACGGATCACGGCGCGATCGTGGTGAAGAAGCCGCACCACTTGAACGCGAAGAAGCTCGCGGCGACGGGCGACAAGACCAGCGAAGCCGACGTCTCGGCGTTCATTCGATCGTGCCTCGTCTATCCGACGTGGCCCGAGGTGGAGCGGATGCTGGAGGACTCGCCGGGTGTTGGCGGAGCGATCATCGACGCGCTCGGCCGGCTCGCTCGCGGAGGCGCGAAGGAGAGAGCGGGAAAGTAGAGGGGCTACTTCGCGAGACCCGCACTGAGCTCGGACGTGCGGCGCAGTGTCTGCGCGTAGCCCTGACGACCGATCCGAGCGCTCTCGATGACGAGCAAGAGGTCGAGTCCTTCGTGGGCTTCCTGCTGATGGCCGAAGCGATGAAGCGACTGGAGAACATCCAAACGCTGCTGACCCCGCCACCGAAGAAGAAGTGATGTCGGCGAACGAGACCACAGCGACATTCGCAGTCGAACTCCGTGATGGGGTCTCGTCGCCGTCGCGGACGGCTGCCGAATCGCTCGCCGCGCTCAAGCAATCGATCCTCGGGGGCACGAACGAGCTCCGGGGGATCCAGACGGCGATGAGTCGCCTCAAGGCTGGGGGTCTCACCGGCTCGCAAGCGTTCAAGGACCTCCGCGACAAGGCCGACGCGCTGAAGAAGTCGATCGGCGCATCGCAGCAGGAGTTCCTCCAGCTCGGAGGCAGCCTCGCAAGCCTCAAGCCCGACAAGGCAGCGGGCGGCCTCGAAGATCTGCTCGGTTCGCTCACGAAGCTGCCAGGACCTCTGGGTCAGGGCGCGTCGAAGCTCGGCGCCCTCTTCTCTGGCTCGTCGATGGCGATGCTCGGCCTCGCGGGTCTCGCAGCTGGCGTCGTCGCAGTCGTTGCCGTGTTGGCGACGCTCGTGTCGGCGGTCGGACAGGCTGCACTCGCGCTCGCCCAGTACGGACTCGCAGCAGCCGACGCGCGAAGGAACGAGCTGCTGCATCTGGAGGGGCTCGTCTCCATCCGCTCCTGGTACACGCGGGCAGCGGGCAGCGCGACCGAGCTTCAACAGTCGATCGATGCCGTGTCGGGCTCGGCTGCGATCTCGCGTTCGCGTGTCGCGGGCTACGCGGAGCAGCTCTACCGCGCTGGTCTTCGAGGACAGACGCTCGAAGATGCTCTCCGCGGCGTCTCGACTGTCGCAGCGGTGCAGGGCGAGGGCATGGCCGACCGCTTCCGCGCGATGGCCATCGGTGCAGCTCGCACGGGTCGTTCGGTGCGTGGGCTCGCTGACGACGTCGAACACCGACTCGGCGGAACCGCGCGACGCATGGGCTTGTCGTGGGACCGGCAGATCGAACGCATGCACGAGAGCTGGGCGGGTCTCTTCTCAGGCATCGAGCTCGACGGCGCGCTCGGTGCGCTCGACGAGGTGCTGCGCATCTTCTCGCAGACGACGGTCACGGGCCGCGCGCTCCGCACGATGCTGTCCGCGCTCTTCCAGCCGTTGCTCGACGGCGTGTCGGACGTGGGCTCGCCCATCCGAGAGTTCTTCGAAGGCGTGATCCTCCAGACGCAGAGGATCGTGATCGCGATCCTCCGTGCCCGGAACGCGATGGTCCGCACGTTTGGTGGCTCCGCGAGCGGCCTCTCTGACTTCGTGAGCTGGACGACGCTCGGACAGGTCGCAGTGGGGACGCTCGCGATCTCGCTGCTCGGCGCCGTCGCGGTCGTTGGACTGCTCGCAGCAGCACTTGGTTCGATCGTTCTCGTCGTAGGTGCTGTCGGCTACGCGTTCGTCCGCTTCGGCATGGGCGTGACGCAGATGTACGAGCGTCTCTCGGGGACCGACTGGCGCACGCTTGGACGGAGCCTGATCGACGGTCTCGTCGGCGGCCTCATGGGTCGCGCGTCCGAAGCGTGGAAGGCTGTCACCACAATCGGCACGGGGATGACGGAAGCGCTCCGAACGGCGCTCGACATCCGCTCGCCTTCGCGTGTGTTCGCGGAGCTCGGTCGACAGATCCCTCGTGGTCTCGCTGTCGGTGTCGAGGCGGAGGCAAGCGTTTCGACGAGCGCGATCGATGGCCTGGCCAACGTGCCGCAGGGCGGTGCGGTCGGAGCGACCAGCGGACGCGGCGGTGTCGGTGCGGTCTACGTCTCGATCGACGGGATCAACCTGACCGTGAGCAGCGCGGATCAACTCCCGACCAACATCGGCGAACGACTGCGCGAGGAGATCGAGCGCGTGTTCATCGGGGTGCTCGCGGAGACGGGAGGCGCCGATGCCTGATCCCATCGCACCGGTCACGAGCGGCTCGTGGAGTCCGCTCTCGGCGCCGCAGGACTACGCGACGATCGCGGGCCAACGGACGCCTGGGATCTGCCGCGTGGAAGGGTTCAAGAACCGATCGCGCTGGGACATCCGTCAGGGCCCCGCGCTCTCGGGTGCGCGCCTTCGGTACCGAGGGTTCGAGCCCGCGCAGGGCAAGCTGATCCTCACCTTCACCGAGCCGCAGCACTGGTCGGACTGGACTGCGTTCGCTCCAATCGTTCGCCGTGCGCCACTCGGTGAGCGCGCGACGCACTTGGAGATCGAACATCCGATCCTCGCGTCGATGGACATCCGCGCTGTCGCGGTCGCGAGCGTCAGCCAGCCCGCTCCCGTCGACGACAAGGGCACGTGGGCCGTCGAGATCGAGCTGATCGAGTACCTGGAGCCGCTCCCCGCGGTGAGCACTCCACGTGGTGCAGACACGGGTGAGGAGCTGACTCCCGTCCAGCGCGAGATCGAAGAGAACACGCGGACGATCGCAGCGCTCGCAGCAGGAGCTGACGTATGACGCTGCCGTGGGCCCTGCTCTCGGGTGAGCGCATCACGCGCGGTCGCGTGTCGGTGCCTGGCATCGGCGTGTGGTCGGCGGAGATCGAGATGGAGGGCGCTCCATCGATCTCGGGCAGCGCAACCCTCGCTCTCGGGGACCTTCGTCTCACGGGCACGATCGACGACTCGCGCTCGGGCTCGAACGCGATGGTCCGACGCGTCGTGCTGGTGGGCGGTGGCGGTGGCTGGTCGAAGGTGCTGCCGGCGCGCTCCTACCACTCGGATGCCGGCGTGCGTGCATCGACGGTCGCGCAGGATGCAGCGCGAGAGGCGGGAGAGACGCTCGGCACCGTTCGAGCTGGCGCCGAGATGCTGGGCTCCGACTACGTGCGATCGCGTGGCCCTTCGAGCGTGACGATCGCGGACATCGCTGCGGGCGTCCCGTGGTTCGTGGACTTCGACGGCGTCACGCACGTCATGGCGCGTGAAGAGGAGCAGGCCGACGTCGACGCGTACGAGGTGACCGATGTCGACCCGGCGGAGCGTCTCGTCACGCTGGCTGTCGACGACCTCACCCAGATCGGCATCGGCTCGATCCTCACGGAGCGTCTCGACTCGCCGCTCACGATTCGCTCGTACGAGATCGAGATCGAGGGCGGCTCGTGGACGGCTCGCGCGTGGTGCGGAGCTCCATCCACTTCCACGTCGCGACTCGCTCGTGCGCTCACGAGGTTCGTCGATCGGGTTCGTGCTGATCGACTGCTCGGTGTCTGGACGTACCAGGTCGTGCGGCAGAACGTGGACGGCCGGCTGGAGGTGCAGCCGGTCGAGCGCTCAGCTGGTCTGCCCGACATCGGACCGGTGAGCGTGTGGCCCGGCATTGCTGGAACGTCGTGCGAGGTCGCAGCTGGCGCACAGCTCCTCGTCGAGTTCATCGACGGCGATCGTCGCAAGCCCATCGTGCGCGGCTTCGCGCCCAAGGGTGGCAGCGGACACGTCCCGACCACGCTGACGCTCGATGCATCTGGGGCGAATGCGTCTCTCGTGCTCGGTGCGGGAGCGACGAAGAAGCTCGCCTACGCAGAGGACGTGGCGCAGGCGTTCTCGCAGGTGCAGGCGACGATCAACGCGTTCGTTCCGGGCTCGGGCGGAGCGTCGTTCCCGACGCCTTTCGTCGCCCCCAGCGCGACCGCGATCGGCACGAGCAAGGTGGTCGGATCATGAGCACCATCGTCTTGGACGCGATCGCGTCCGACGTCGCGAAGCTCACGCGCGTCGCGGAGCCACCGACGGATCCGATCGGTTGGGGTTCCGACCTGTCGTGCGGCGAGGATCTCACGGAGGGGATGGACGAGGTCACGGGGCAACGACTGCTCGCGGAGTCGATCGTCCGTCGCCTCACCACCCCGCGTGGGTCGCTGCCCGACTTGCGCAGCGTCGACCTGCGCGATCGGAACTACGGACTCGACCTCGCGTCGTACTTGAACCGAGGCGTCACCGCGCTGGATGTTCGTGCGCTGGCCTCGAACGTAAGAAGCGAGGTCGCCAAGGACGACAGGCTGGCGAGCGTGTCCGTCACCGTCACGCCGAGCCCTACGGGGTCGAGTCTCGCGGTCGAGCTCCGCGTGACACCCCGTGACTCGCGTCTCGGTCCGTTCACCCTCGTGCTTGCGGTGACGTCGGCCGGCGTCCTCCTCGAAGAGCTTCGAGGTGCGCGGTGAGTTCAATCGACGAACTCGTCCAGCCGCTCACCGCAGCGCAGGTCGAGACGGCCATCTACTCGGCGATGTCGGGTCGCGGCCTCACGACCAGCGACTGGAAGCCGGGCGCGGTGGTGCGGACCATCGTGACCGCGCTGGCGATCGTCCTCGCTGCGCTGACGGTGCTCATCGCGTTCATCGCGAAGAGCGGCTTCTTGGAGTTCGCGAACGACGAGTGGCTCGACCTCGTCGCGACGCACGTCTACGGCACCGACCGCATCCAGGAGGCGTTCGCGACGGGCATCGTGCGCGTCACGAACACGACCGGCGCGGGCTCGTTCATCTCGGTTCAGCCCGGTGACCTCGTGGTGCGGAACGCAGGAGGAAAGACGTACCGCTCGACGGCGGTGTTCTCGCTCGCTGCGACGCCCGGCGTGTACGCCGACGTTCCTGTTCGAGCGGATGAAGCAGGCTCCGCGAGCTCGACTGGTGCGAACACGATCACCTCGTTCGTCACGACGTTCGTGGGCTGCTCGGTGACCAACGCCGTCGCGCTCGTGGGCTCGGACGCCGAGAAGAACGAAGCCCTGCGAGCACGCGCTCGGGCCAAGACAGGCGTCCTCTCGCCCAACGGCCCCCGCGACGCGTACTCGTACCTCGCCAAGAGCGCGAAGCGTGCGGACGGCACTGCGATCGGCGCGACCCGCGTGCGCTGCATCCCCGATGGAGTCGGCGGGATCGACGTCTACGTGGCCGACGCGGACGGCGTGGTGACCGGCACCGTCGGCGACGAAGACACCGACCTCGGGATCATCGATCGCGACATCCAGGAGCAGTCGACGCCGCTCTGCATCACCGCGCGTCTTCACAGCGCGACCGCGACGACGATCGGCGTCAGCTACGAGCTGTGGGTCGACTCAGCGATCGGCTTCACCGAGGCCGAGCTGGAGACGGCGATCAACGCCGCGCTCGCGAAGTACCTCGGCAGCGTGCCCATCGGCGGTGAGCTGCTGCCCGCTGTCACCGGCGGCTACGTGTATCGCTCGGCGATCGCTGCTGCGATCACGAGCGTCGTGGGCCTGGAGCGCTTGCTGCGCCTCGACCTCACCGCGCCCGCCGGCAACACGTCGATCTCCGCGACGCAGGCGCCGCTCCTCGGGTCCGTCTCCGCGACCATCCATCTCGTTTCGTCGCTTGGGGTGGTGTGATGGCGCTGCCGACCATCTACACGAAGCAGCTCCTCGACTCGGTGCCGCCGTGGCTCACGCGCATCGTCGGCGAGAAGTTCATGCGATCGCTCGGCGAGGCGATCGACAGCCTCGTCACGCGCGTCGCGCAGGCCGTTCGTCATCGCTTCCCCAACAACATCGACAGCTCCTCGCTGGCTCGCATCGGTCGAGAGCGACGCATCCGCCGTGGACCTGGCGAGAGCGCCGAGACCTACGCGACTCGCCTGCGCATCTGGTGGGACATGCACCGCATCCGCGGTGGCCCGTACGCGCTCCTCTGGAACCTGCACCACTTCTTCTACTCGTGGCTTCCGGGGCGGAAGGACGTCGTCTACCACTCGGGCACGAGGCGGTGGATCGACGAGGACGGCGTCATCACGCGCGACGCGATCACGTGGGAGGCCGACGGCTCGGAGGAGTGGGCGCAGTTCTGGGTCTTCTTCTACGTCCCCGACACGATCGCCCTGCCGGGAGACACGCTCGCGACGCTCGCAGACGACATCCTCACAACGCTCGACGGCGACCCGTTGGCGCTGACTGCGTCGATCGTCCCGAGCGACATCACGCCAGCCGAGGAGAACATCTTCACGGCGATCCCACGTGAGTGGAGTGCTGCTCACGTGAAGCGGATCTTCGTCGTGCTGCTCTGGGATGAGCATCGTCTCTGGAGCTACCCGCAGCCCGTGCCGCAGTGGGGCGACATCACGACGACCTGGGGCGATCAGGGCGCGAAGGTCATCACCGTCAGCGAGGTTGCCTGATGCCTTACGAGTACGAACCTGAGGACGAGTTCACTGGTCCCTTCGAGCTGATGGCCGACGCCGATCCCGCGGACGGTGACAGCGCGCGTGCGCCGCTCCAAGTGCTGGCGAACCGCACTCGCTTCCTCCACGAGCGCCTCAACAACGCGGTCGGCGAGTTCACCTATCACGAGGGCGTCCGTAGCCGTTCAATCAAGTTCGGCCCCGAAGAGGGATTCCCGTCGGCCGCCTCGTCGGGTGTCCTCGACTTCTATCCCAACCTCGACGCGAGCGTTCCTGTTCTCGTGCCGCGCGTTGACGCGGGCTTCGTGACGTTCCGCGTGCCCTTGCCGCCGGGCTCAGTGATCAACCAGGTTCGGGTGCTCACGCGTGCGAGCGCATCTCGCACCGAGACGAACCGGTGGGGCGTCCGAGCCTTCACCCGCGCCCTGAACTTCGCGCTCGCGGAGGCGCCGACGGCGACCCAGCGAGGCTCCACGACGTACGCGGAGAGCGGCACTGGCTACAAGCTGATCAGCCTCTCGTCTCTCGCCTACACGGTGACGGGCAACGACTCCTTCTACGTGACCGTGCTCGGTCCGACGGGGTCGCTCGCGTCCACGGACCAACTGCTCGGCGTCTACGTCGCGTTCAGCGATGTCGGACCCCGCAACGACAGGTGACACATGCCGACGCCCATCACTGGCCTGCCGGGTGAGCTGACCACGCTCGCCGACAACGACCTCTTCGTCGTCGACGACACCTCCGAGGTCGAGACGAAGAAGATCACGGCCGCGAACCTCCGGACTGCGATGCAGGCGGGCTTTCAGGCCTTCGGTCACGTCTGGACGGAGGGCTCGATCACTCTCCCGGACGCGAACACGATCGTAGACGTCGGGGACACGGCGTCGCTCACTCTTCCCGCCGCGTCGGCGGGCCGCATCTACATCCTTCGTCTCCTCTCCACGCCTCGAAAGATCACCCTGATCCCGCAGTCGGGAGAGCCCATCGACTTCGTAGAGGGCAACCGGGTACTGCCGGGCGGGATCTCCAACTCCATCGGGGTCACGGACGTCAGCGAGGATCCGCCCGTGTGGATCGTGACGGGTACGACCGAGGACGGTCCGGGGTGGATGACGTCGACTGTTCCGGGGCGCTCGGTGACGAGCGATGAAGCGCCAGCCGGCTCGAACGACTCGACCCAGGGGTTCGGCGTCGGAACGGTCTGGAGACAGGTCGTCGACGACGTCACGACCGGCACGTGGATCTGCCTCGACAACACCGAGGACGAGGCCGTGTGGCACCGCCTCGGCACCGGAGACGGAACGACCGACGGCTGGAGCATGCAGACGTCCACGGCCACGACAGTCAACGTCGTCACGCCGTTTCCCATGGGCGGACTGATCCTCCGACTGGGGCTCACGGGCAACACGACCGTCAACCTCCCGTACGGCAACGGCGGCGAGGTGCTGCTCATCACCGTGAGCAACTCGGGGCACTCTACGGTCACGCTCCACCCGTTCTCCGGCACGACGGTGCAGTACGGCACGGCGGACTACCGGCTTCCCAACGTGCGCGTCTACACGCCGGGTCCGACGGCGACGCAGCCGACGATCAGCTACCTGCTGATCCACAACGGCTCGACGTGGGTGCTCGTAGCTCCTGCCGTCCCGACGCAGGGCGCGATCCCCAACGGCTACGCAGTGCCGATGGTCCCGGACTGCGACGTGTGCCTGCTGAACTCGGGCGGCGGCAACGTCTCCTATCCGATGCCAGCCGTCGTCGTGGGAGTGCCGCATCTCATGCTCCTCAAGAAGACGAGCACGGACACCTACACCACGACGTTCACGCCGTCGGGAGCGGAGCTGATCGAGGGGTCGAACTCGTCGTTCCTTCTGCCGGGCTCGGCGGCGACTGACCGCCCCTCGTGGACGTGGTACCGCGACCTCGACGGCAACTGGTGGCTGCTGTGACGGTCGCGTCCGCGGTGTACGGCGCGAGGAAGCGCCGCAATCAGAACCCGCTGAGCATCTTCGCGGGGCTCAGCGTCATCTGGATCGACGCGCTCGGCGGAGTGCATCTTCGCGACAACGCGGCGGGCTCCATCAGCGACGGCGAGGCCATCGAGTACGCGTACGACCGCGGGCCGGGCTCACGGAACGCCGTGGGCCAAGGGCTCCAGACGCGACCGACCTACGCAGCGGCTGCCTTCGGTGGTCGCGGCGCGATGCACTTCCACCATTCGAGCTTCTACCGCCTTCTCGGGAACACGACGCACCCGACGGTCACGGGCAACAACCCGCACTGTGTGATCGCCGTCGGTCAGATGGTGAGCGGGTCGAGCAACACCGGCTGGGCGGCCATCGGCTGGGACCAGGTCGGCTACTACACGAGCTGCGTCGGCGTGTACTCCGCGAAGTACTGGAGTGGCGGTGCTGGCGACGCGAGTGCGAACAGCCTCTCCGCGGGGTCGTCGGACAACTCGCCTCACGTGCTCGCGAAGACCTACGACGGCACCAACGTGCGTCGCTACATCGACGGCACACTGGATGGCACCTACGCACCGGGCTCGTCGTACGTCGTGCAGCCCGGCTACGAGATCGGCAGTTGGTACTACAACGCCGTCTCGGGCTCCCCGCTGTACATCGGCGAGGTCGTGATCGTGACGGGCGGCAGCGTTTCCGGCGCGCAGATCACGGCCTTCACGAACTACGCGAAGAACAGGTGGGGGTTCTGATGAGCAACGCCGCTCTCGACTTCGACGACGTGCCCGACAGCTCGAAGCTCACTCCGCCGACGCCGGAGGAGCTGCCGCTCGCGGTCCTCTCGAACCAGTTCGCCATCCGCGCGATCCGTCGCGACGTCGCAGCTGTGCGAGCGGAGATCAACACCGCCAAGGCGTGGATGGTCCGCCTCGTGATCGCTGTGCTCACAGGCTCGGCGACGGTAGCCGTCACCGTTGTCGGTGCCGCGGTCACGGTCGGGTCCGAGCGGGCGCGGGTCGAACACCACGAGGACGAGCTCCGCCGCCTCGATGACCGCATGCGCGACCTCGAAGTGAAGGCGATGGGCGACGCACGCTGAGAGGAGACGACGATGGACGAGCTGATGTCGTGGCTGGGCCACCCGAGCACGTGGATCACGGTGCTGATCATCGGGACGATGGGTGAGGTCGCAAAGGTGCTGATCCTCGGGCCGAAGAAGAGCTGGCCGAGGGACGCTGACGGTCACTTCGCGTTCCGCGGGTGGCGCGGTGCCTACGCGGCGACTTACAAGGTTCATGCGCTCGCCGTCGGCGCGCTGCTCGGCTTCGTGCCAGGCGTGCCCGTGATCACCGCGTTGCAGTCGGACGGCGTCGCAGGGGCGGTGCTCCAGTACTCGGGGAACGGCGCTCTCGCGATGGTCGCCTACGCGTCGCTGGTGGGGACGATCAAGGGCGTCATCGAGCGGTACGGGCGCCGCTTCGGGGTGGACGGCGGTTGATCTGGTATCGTGGACGCGTGCAGCCGGATCCGGACAGTAGGCCAGAGACCCCCGACTGGGATCCTCGCCTCGACGTGTGGCTCCGGGAGCTGGAGCGGAAGCTAGCGAAGCGACCGCCTCCCACGCACAAGAACCCAGCCAGGCGCCATCACTACGTGCCGGTCATGTACTTGGAGCGCTTCGGCAAGCGGTCTTCGTCGAAAGCCACGCCGCGCGTACACGTCATCGACCGGACTTCTTCTGAGTCGACCGGCCGGACTGCGGGAGTTCGAGACGTCGCGGCCGAGGTGGACTTCTACAGGATGAAGGCCGCCGACCCGGCGCACGACTACGACGGCGAGCACCTGATGGGGGTCTTCGAGACGGCCGCCGGCCCTGCGTTTCGAGCGCTTGATCGCCAAAAGCGGTCGCTGCTAGATGAGATCGACCGCTTCCATCTTTCGGCGTTCATGGCGCTCCAGTTTGTTCGCGGACCCGACTCGGTGCGCTTCAGCGAGCAGATCCTCACACGGATCACGCTGATGGCGGCTCACGTGTACGCCGCCAATGACGAGGCGCTCAGCGCGCTCGTCAAGGACATGGGAGACGAACCGACTGCGGAGGCGGTGGCGGAGGCGCGTCAGGCTCTCGCTCGCGTCGATCACAACATGCGGGTGGTTCCCGACCGTGGGTCGGTCGTCAGGAACATGTTCCAGTCCGCAGAGGAGTTCGTTCGCTACTTCTTCATGCGCCGTTGGACCATCCTTCGGTCGCGGAGTCCCTTCGTGACCTGCGATCGTCCCATCGTCTTGTACCAGGCGCCTGAGACCCGCCGGACGGGCGTCGGAGTGGGGTTGGCGACAGCGGACGTCATCCTGTATCCAGTAGATCGCTACTGCGCGTTGGCGATGCGGCATCCGGCGCAGGACCACAAGGAAGGCGTCGTGGATGTCTCGGCCGAGCAGGTGGCGGCTCTGAACAAGAGCATCGCCCACTCCGCGGATCGCTGGGTCTTCCACCATCCGGACGACGCGCCGTTCGCAACCAGCCCCCTGCCGGGTCGCACGCCGCCGCGCGGCTGACTATTTCGCGAGGAAGTAGCGCGTGCCGCGACGTTGACCCTTGCGGGTGATCTTCTTGGCGTCGAGGAGCTTGATGATCGGAAGCGCCAGCTCCTTCGTCGACACGCCCAGGTACTTGGCGATCGTCTCGACGCCCTGACCCGAGTTCTTCGCGATGTGTGCGGCGACCGCGTCGACGAGCTTAGCGAGGTCCTGGGGATCGCGCTTCCCGCCCTTACGCTGAGCCTTCGGCGCCGACGCCTTGGTGCTTGCGGACTTCACGGCCGGCGCCGCCTTCGGAGCCTTCGTGGTGGCTGCCGCGGGCGCCTTCGCGACGGGAGCCTTGCCGCCAAGCGCGGCCCGCACTGCTTCGAGGGCAGCGGTGCGGACGAGGCCGTCGAGGTCAGCGACGAAGGAAGCGATGCGGCGTTCGATCTCGGGAGTGATGTTCATCGGGCGCCTTGTCGCGCAGGTGCACTCCGACGTCAACGGTGACCACAGTCACGGCGAAAGATGGAGGGAACTATGAATCCGACGGACGACTTGGGGGAGACGACACACCTGCACTAAAGCCCCGAAGCACTACTTCACGTTTAACAGGTGCAGGGTCTTGCCCCGCCGGTGTGCGGCGAGCTTCCAGAGAAGTAGCTGCTCGACGTGAAGCCGGAAGCGCCGAGCCAGTGACGCAGGTGCGTCCGTCGCGCCCTCGCTCTCGAACCAGATCGGATAGGAAGCGACGTGCAGGGTTTGCCAGGTCGCGCCGGACTCCGCAGCCCACGCTCGATGGGAGTGTCCCCCGGAGTGCCCGGGCAAACCGAGGTTGGCCGAGCGCTCGAAGTCGTACCACCTGCGCTTCAGGGAAGCGCCCTCGCCGACATACACCACGGCGTCGTCCAGGAAGTCGGCTGAGCCCGAGGGCGCGGTGCTTGCGAAGTGCGCGAGGATGTAGACCCCACCGTACTCGTGAACCAGCCCGCCGTGGCCGTCCGGCATCGTCAGCCGATCTGACCATCGGAACCAAGGCGTGAAGTGACCGACGACGTTCGGCTCTGGAGCGTCTGCGTCGAGGCGTGTGTGCCGACCCATCTCAGAAGGGTAGCGTGGTGTCCCCGGAGCCAGCATCCGTTGCTTGCTTAGCCGGAGAGCCCCGTGCGCTCCGAGGCAAGGACATGTACACGTGCAGGAGGACCGCCAACGAGGAGGTCAGGTCGCGTCGGCCTTGCCGAGATCGCGAGCCAGCCGACGCACGACGGCGACCGGCATCGCACGCGTCGCTTCGAACACTTGTTCGCGCGGCGAGTCGCCAAGCAGCACGAGGTCGCCCATCGTCACGTCGAGGATGTCGGCGACGCGCGCGAGGATCGTCACGCTCGGGATGACGAGGCCGCGTTCGAGCTCCGACACGTAGCCGCGTCCGGCTCCCAGCTCCTCGACGAAGGCGTCGAACGAGACCTTCGACTCCTGCCGCAGCTCACGGATGCGAGCGCCGATCTTCGCCGCGAGGGGATCGGGCGTCGTGCGGTGCTTCGGGCTCGGTGACCGGGGCCGCGCCATGAGGGCGGCGACGCTATCGGTCGAGCTAGGGGGGCTGGTTCGGGATCCCGAACCTCTCCTATCCTTGCGTCGTGACCACGCGGAACAAGCTCCTCCTCGCCAGCTTCGCTGCCCTTGTCGTCCTCGCGCCGTGCTCGTGCTGCTGCATGACGATGCTGACCGCGCCGAGCGGAGACGAGTACCGGGCGCAGGAACGGGCGAGGCTCGATGCAGATCGTGCTGCGTGTCTCCCGCCGCGTGTCTTCCGACTGCGCGAGGGAGGGCTGCCGTCGCTCGCGTCCGACCACGAGTGCGTCTCGCCCGAGGTCATCGCGGCGGAAGATCGCGCACGCGTCGCAGAGGCCGAGGCGCGAGCTGCAGCGGCGACTGCTGCTCAGGCAGCGGCACCTCCACCGACGGCTCCACCCGAGCCGCCGGAGACGACGCCGGTGGCCGAGGCCGCGGAGACGGCTCATGACCTGGGCGACGAGTTCGTCATGGGGTCGGACTACTCGTACAGCTTCGATCGGCTTCGGCTCCGGCGACGCATCGGCAACAGCTTCATCAGCGTGACCGCGTCGGAGGGCGCCACGTACGTCGTCGTCGAGTTCCGCGAGCGCAACGACTCCGACAACGTCGAGAGCTCGATGGGGAGCGTCGTCGTCGCGCTGCGCGATGCTCAGGGACGACGCTTCACGCCGGACGAGGAAGCGATGCGGCACGCGCTCTTGAGCGGCATGCGGATCGAGCGAGGCGGCGATCAGATGATGCCGGGCGTCTGGGTGCGGCGAGAGGTGATCTTCCAGCTCCCGCGCGAGTCGACGACGGAGCCGCTCGACGTCGTGCTCGATGCCCGCGGAGCGTTCGCTGGCGCCGGGCTCGTGCGTGGTCGAGCTCGGTAGGTTCTTGCAATCGATTGCCGGACTAGAAGCCCACCAGCCTGCGGAGCGCGATGAACAAGTCGGGCGGGCAGACGACGGTGGCTCGAAACGACTCCGGGCGGACGACGAGCGGCTTGGTGTAGAAGAACGTCGGCTTTGAGAGGCGCAGCGCCCGTCCGTCCGGTGATGCAGGGTCCACCCGAACGTGGCGCTCGTCACGCTCTGTGCCGGTGCCCTGAGCGACGATGCCTCGCCCGTCGCTTATCACGCGCACGACGACTCCGGGATGCTCAAGCACCTCGGAGGGGTCGCCGTCCGAACGATGCGTGACCCAGCCGGCGTCCTGCTCACGCATCGGTGGTCGGCTCGTAGACGTCCAGCCCACTAGCCTCCGCCTCGGCGAACAGCGCTTCGGCGCGCGCCTCGGCCGCGCGATGCGCGTCGCGAATCGCGACCAGGTCGAGGCGATCCGCAGTCGGGACCATCGACGTCGGAAACTCGTCAGGAAGCAGCGATGCGAAGAGCCGCGCTTCGGCCCAGGCGCCTTGCCAGTAGAGGCGTGCCAGCATCAGGTCGCGCGACAGCGGGACCTCGAACCACGCGAGCCCCCGCGCGTAGAGCGTGAAGCCGGCTGCGCGCCCGCGCTCACTGGCGAGGGCAAGTTCCGCAATCTCAACCGGAAGCTCATGCAGGAAAGCCATCGGGTCGCGTCGATGCTCCATCAAGAACGCGTCGAACTCAGCGTCCTTCGCCATCTCGCGGAGGTCCTCGAAGAAGAGTCCGGCGCTGTGGCGCTGCAGTTCCCACGCTTCGAGCGCGAGGCGCGCCGCCTCAGGGGAGATGTGAGACATGTCCGGGGGTGTCTGAGCCTGCTCGACGAGCGCGGCGAACCCCTCGCTGCGTGAAGCAATCGCGAGCACCGGGCGCATGTACTGCGCGATGCCGCCCGCGCGCAGCACCGCATCGATCTCCGCGAGGGCGCTCTCCTCGCTGTCCGCATCGAGAACACGCGCGGCCAGCATGCCGCTCAGCCTCTCGGTCATCGCCTCAAGCTGCGCGCGATCAGCGTTCGCCAGCGGTGGCGGCTCCAGTGCGACTGGACGCGCGCGGTCGTCGGCTGTGCTGCGGCCGATTCCGATGCGAGAGAAGATGCTCCCCCAGGGGATGCTGAGCATGGGAAGGGACCGTAGCATGATGGTGGCGGTTCTCCTGCAAGCGGCCGGCCGGACGCGGAGTGAACCCCATGGAGGCGTCCATCGTTCCACCCCCAGACGGCCGTTCAGCAAGGCGTGGCGTGCGTGCGCGCGAACGGTGGGCATGCGTGCGGGTCGACCCCGCCCGTTCGGCGAGCCCGCGTCATCGCACGGTTGTGGAGCGGATGTTTACCGATATACTTCAACGACGATGGGAAAGAAGACGATCAACCTCGGCGGACGTCCGCCCCTTCCGCCAGACGAGGTGCGTAGCGCGACCGTACTCGTGCGGATGAGGCAGGCCGACCACGCGCGGTACCTCGCAGCCGCGGAGCTGCTCGGGGAGTCGATGGCGGAGGCCGCGCGTGACGGTCTCGAACGGATGGCGCGCCGTGCGGAACGTGCGGGGAGGTCGGCATGAAGTGGTTCCCGTCCATCGTCGACCTATCGACGGACCCGTTCGTCACTCACGAACGCGAGATGATCGCTGCGCTTCGCGAGCACGCGAGCGCGCTGCGCAGTCACGGAACTCCGCGTCGTGCGAAGGCAACACCTGCCGCACCGCCCGGAGATCACCACGTGAGCGAGCTGGACCGCGCTCGCGCGCAGAAGGTCGTCCGCGAGAGCGCTCGCAGGCTCGGCATGATCGTTCGGGAGGGCGCGTGATGAAGGGCCAGGCGTGGACAGAGCCGTGCGACGGCGGATGGCGGGTGCGCGCGAAGGTCGACGGGAAGAAGAAGACCATCGGCACGACGCACGCGACCGAAGCGCTCGCGGACGTCTACCGGGACGCGTGGAACGCCGATCTGGAGACCGGCGTCATCGCGAGCCCCGAGGGCCTCACGCTCGACCGCCTCGGTAAGACGTGGCTCGCGGGGCGCGAGATCAACGGCTCGAAGAAGCGCGCCGTGGTGAAGTCCGTGTCGAGCGAGCGGAGCGTGTGGCGCACGCACGTGTCGTCCTCGGGCCTTGCCTCGATGCACCCCGCGACGATCCGGATCCGCGACGTGGAGAAGTTCGCGCTGTGGCTTCGCGCCCGGAAGAAGGTGCGGCCGATCACCGTGGGCTCAGGCTCGGCGAAGAAGACGGTCCTGCGCCCGACGAACGAGCCTCTCTCGACCGCGATGCAGCGCGAGGCGCTCAGGCTGGTCCGCGGGTCGCTCCAAGAGGCGATGCGGATGGAGCTGATCGAAGCAAACCCCGCCGACGACGTGTGCGTCGCGCCTGGTGGGCCGCGTCCGAAGGATCTCTCCGAGGACTGGCTCCGCGAGGACGAGATCGAGAAGCTGCTCTCGTGCGAGGCGATCGACATCTTCGACCGCACGGTCTTCGCGGTCGCGATCGGCCTCGCGTTGCGCCTCGACGACATCAAGGCGATCGAGGTCGCGCACATCCAGCTCGATGCCGTCGAGCCCGGCCCGCACGTGCGCGTCTGGATCCAGAAGTCCGAGAAGTGGCATCGCGTCCCCGTGCCGGCGTGGCTCGTCCCGTGGCTCGACGCGCACCTCGCGACGCTGCCGAAGGGCGCGAAGTACCTGTTCACGAACACGGCCGACGGTGGTCGGTCGCGCTACGCGAAGGCGTACGACTTCGGATGGGCTCGACACCTCGGGCGCACCGGTGCGCTCCGTGAGGACGGCACACGCGAGCTGCACGAGCGACCGTCAGCGCTGACTCGCGCGGGAGTGAAGCGGAAGGTTCGCTTCCACGACCTGCGCGGCACGACAGCGACGCATCTCGCGCTCGGCACGTGGGGCCGCAAGTGGTCGATGCACGAGATCCAGTCGATGCTCGCGCACTCGGATCAGCGCGTCACCGAGCGCTACGTGAGGCGCGCGATGGACACGCTCTCGGCGGCGATGAAAGAGACGCGGGGTGGACCCGGCTTCTCGCCACTGGGTCCACCCCGGTCCACTCACGCTTTTTCGGCCGACTCTGTAAGTGGCCGTTTTTCTTTAGCTCCGGGACCTGGACTCGAACCAGGGACCAACCGGTTAACAGCCGATCGCTCTACCAACTGAGCTATCCCGGAATAAGTGAGGGCCGCGTTCTAGCGAACCGCGTCGAAACGTCAAGGCTGGGATCGCTGAGCCGTCGACGAACGACCGTGCCCCCGTGGTCCGGCCGCGTCGGCAGAGGACGCAGGGCGACGTTGCCGACCGCGATGCCACGCGCTTCGAGTACCGTCGGGGCATGGCGAAGATCACGGGAATTGGTGGCGTCTTCTTCAAGTCCAAGGGCGATCACAAGGCGCTCGCGGCTTGGTACGCGAAGCACCTCGGGCTCGAGCTCGCGCCGTGGGGCGGCGCTGCGCTGAAGTGGTCCGACAGCGCGGCGCCCGACGGCGGCGCGACCGCGTGGCACGTCGCAGCAGCCGACAGCCAGTGGTTCAGTCCGAGCGACGCGAGCTTCATGATCAACTACCGCGTCGACGATCTCGCCGCGCTGCTCACGCAGCTGGAGAAGGACGGCGTGACGATCGTGAAGCCCCTCGAGAGCCACGAGAACGGACACTTCGCGTGGATCCTCGATCTCGAGGGCAACAAGGTGGAGCTCTGGCAGCCGCTGCCGTTCGAGGAGTCGAAGGGCGAGTAGTCAGCGTCGGCGACGGCGACCACGGCCCTCGTGGTCGCGCGGGCCTGGGTCGCTCGGTGCGGGATCGATCGTCGTCGGGTCGGAAGGCGCGGGCGTCACGCTCGGGGTGGCGCGCGAGGTGGTGAACACGATCGCGCCCACGAGGACACCGAGGCCCGCGAGCGCGAGCAGGAGACAGCCGACCACCGCGAACGCGAGCGCCATCGGGCTCTCTCGCGCGCGACGCTCCATCGCGTTCTCCTCGATCGGAGAGGCCGGTGGGCCGAGCCGCGCGCACGCCGTCGCGAGCGTTCCGAGCGAAGCAGCCTGTGACGCGAGCTGCGCGCCTGCTTCGTTCGGGTCAATCCAGCGAGAGGTGAGCCGCACGCTTCCGGGGCGGACGAGGACCCAGCGGAGCTCGCGACCTCCCGGATCGTCTAGCAGCGAGGCGAGGGCCGGCGCGACGCCGGGCGCGGCGAGCAACGACGCCGTCCAGCTGGCATCGCTGCCCGCACTGATCACCCCCGCGAGCTGCGGGTCGCTCGAGGGCGTGAGCGGGGAGAGCCCCACCAGCTCGCGCACGCGACCGACGCTCTGCTGTCGCGTGAACGCCGCGGTGGCGCCGGTGGGCTGCACGATCGCGAGATCGAGGATGCCGCCGCGACGCGCGTACGTCGCGAACATCTCGCGGCCCTCTCGCTGACCGGTGTAGTGGCGAATGTTGGGAAGCACGGAGTGACCCACCATCCCGATCGTGGCGAAGCCCGGATCGAGCACCCGCGTACGCGCGAACGCGAACCCGATCGCGCCGATCGCGAAGGTGAAGAGGAGCGCCAGGGCCCCCACCAGGTACGCAACGAAGCGCGCGTCACCCTCGAGGCCCAGGACCCGCACGAGCAGCGCGGGGACACCGAGCACGACGGCGAGCACGACCGGCACGAGCACCAGCACGAGCAGCGTGCTGAGCGCGGAGCGGCCAGCGGCACGAGCAACGGGATGAGCCATCCGCAGAGACAGTAGCCGTCCCGCCCGCGCATGACCGTCGGACGAACGTCCGACACTGGCGACCGGCTCGGCGCACCCGAGCTCGTTCGCATCAGCGGGTGACGTCGAAGCGGATCGTGCCCGTGAAGGTGCGGTCCCAGTGCTCGGCGCGGCCGGTCGTGGTGTCGTAGGGATCGACGCCCGCGGGCGAGAACATCGTGCGGAAGCTGCAACGCACCTCGTAGTGGCCAGGCTGCGAGAGATCGGCCCACGGCGCGAGAAAGGCGCGGGCCTCGTCGCGCGCGCCGGGCGCGAGCTCGTCCATCTGCGAGAGGCCACCGAAGTTCATCGCTTCGAGGCGGGCCACCTGCCGACCGTCGCGCGTGATGGTGAAGTCGAACTGATCGTCGCGGGGGCCGCGGTTCGCGCCGCCTCGGACCCACGCGACCGAAGGCGAGCCTGCGGGGTTGTCCATGGTGAGCACGACCTCGATCGGCTCGCCCACACGGTAGCTGCGCCGCACGGTCGCGAACGTGCCGACGACGTTCTCGCCGATGGGGTGGCGATCGAGGCGCGTGACGTGGAGCGCTGTCGCGATGCGTGAGGCTGTCGCAGCGTCGACGATGAAGCTGGTGTCGCAGCTGTCGGAGTCGCCGCCCCAGCCGTGCGAGACGAGCGTCTCGCGACCGAATCGGAGGATGGCGCGGGTGCACTGATCGCCCGTCGTCACCCCTGGCGGATGCGCGTACTGCACGCCCACCGCGAACGTCGTGTTCGCGTTGTCCTGCGCGCTGATGAACACCTCGGGGGAAGGAAGGCGCGCCCCCGGCACGACGTAGCGGGGCCCTTGCGGCGTGTGGGTCGCGAGCGCGGCGGGCACGGGGCTCGTGTGCTCGCTCGCGAGGAGATAGAGGCCATCCGTGGAGTCGGCGAGCGCAGGCTGACCCACGGTGACGACGAGCGCGACGACGAGGGCAAGAGGTGTGGACCGCATGGGGGTGCTCTTCGTACGCCAGCAGAGGGAAGATCTTTGCTGCGACCCGCGAACGTCACCCGCGACTATCCTCGGCCCATGGCGGCTGCCCAGAAGAAGACGGCCCAGAAGAAGACGCCAGCACCGGCCAAGCGACACCGCGTGTTCGGCATCTCGTTCGCGAGCCTCTATCCGCTCTACGTGAAGAAGGTGGAGAGCAAGGGCCGCACGCGCGCGGAGCTGGACGAGGTGATCGCGTGGCTGACCGGCTACGAGGGAGCGACGCTCGAGCGAGTCATCGCCGAGAAGGACGATCTCGAGCGCTTCTTCGATCACGCGCCGCGGATGAACCCGAACGCGAAGCTCGTCACGGGCGTCGTGTGTGGCGTGCGCGTGGAGGAGGTCGAGGACCCGCTGATGCGCAAGATCCGTCAGCTCGACAAGCTCGTCGACGAGCTCGCGAAGGGCAAGACGATGGCCAGCATCCTGCGGCGAGAGTCGTGATCAGTAGGAGAACATCTCGTGCATCTCGCCGGTCGTGCGGGGATCGACCTCGAGGTAGACCAGGTTCGGATCGCTTCCCGCGTCGCAGCTGATCGCGGCGGCGGGGACCGTCTCGCTGCCGTTGAACGTCGAGCGGTAGATGCGGACCTCCACGGTGTCGCAGTCGGAGAACCACAAGAGGCTCCCCTCGCCGAGCGTGCCCTCGTTCTCGAGACGTGACTCGACGAGGTAGTGCGGGCCCGGACCCCAGAGACGCAGCGCACGGTTGCCTGCGCCTTCGACCACGAGGCGCACGAACTGCGAGAGCGGTGCCTTGTCGTCGATGCCGCCGTCCGCGTTCCAGTCGCGGATCGTGAGGTCCTCTGCGTAGATCGCCGCGGCACCGTCGAGCACGAGACCGTCGTAGTTCGTCTCGGCGTAGCTCACCCACGTGGGCCATCCCGGATCGACGGTGACGTTCGCGAGGAAGAGCGTGGCGCCCTCGGCGCCCGAGACCTGCACGCCGCCGCCGAACGCGTCGGTGCTCTCGAGGTTCGTGATCTCCACCTCGACGAAGCCGACCTCGCGTCGATCGGGGGCCGCCTCCTCGCGCACGTCGAACGCGTACTTCGCGCAGCAGGCGGTTGCGTCGTGGACGAGCGCGGGCGTCTCGACGCGCGTGCGCGCATCGAAGGTCCCGGTGAGGTGCGCGTCGCCCTCGAAGTGCGCGCGGATCCACGCAGCGGCACCGCGACGCGCCGAGGTGGCATCGGGTGTGAGAGGAGAGAACGCATCGTCGGCCTCGGTGGGCGGTGCGTCGCGATCGGTGGTGTCCGCGTCGAGCAGCGGGCCCGTCTCGAGGCGCGAGGCATCGAGGCTCAGCGCCGCGTCGGGCTCGGGCGTCGATGGGTCACAGCCGAGGAGGGCGAGTGAGGCGAGCAGCGCGGAGGCGGAGCGCACGTTCATGATTCGGATCGTGCACCAACGCGGTGTCCACGCGACATCGTTCCTCTCTTGGCCCCTCAGCGCTTGGCGAGGACCTTCTGGACCGTCTCCCACGTGCGCGTGGTGCAGCCCTCGCCGAACGTGTCGAGGAACATCTTCATGAAGCGCGGCCCGTCGGGGTGGCGGGGGACATGGAACGAGAAGGCCTCGTCGCCCTCGATGGCGAGGATGGCAGCGCTCGGGATCGCCGCGGGGATCGTCGGTCGCGCGGCGCTCCTCGGGAGGAACGTGACGTCGCGCTTGGCCTCGGCGGGAACGTGGAAGCGCGCGTACGGATCGCGCTTCACGAGCGACTCGAGGTGATCGAGCGTGCGCACGTACGGCGTGAACGTGCGGCCGAGCGCCTTGGTCATGGCGGCGTCGGCCTTCTTCGTGATCGCATCGAGATCCTTCACGCGCGTCGAGAACACCACGTTGCCGCTGCCCAGCACGGTGAGCACGTCCGTGAACCCCGCGGCCTCGAAGGCCTTCGCGAGCTCGGGCATCTTGCAGTTCGTCGGCATGACGCCGCGAAGGAAGGCCGCGTGCGTTCGTGCCATCGTGCCCTCGCCGAATCCGTCAATTCGGGCGGCGCGGACGCAGCGCAGGATCGCTGATGCGCAGCACGATGACCGAGATGTTGTCCTTGCCGCCGCGGCCGTTCGCCTCGGCGACGAGCATGTTGCCCGCAGCCTGCGGATCACGCTGCTCGGAGAGGATCTCCACGATGCGCTGCTCGTGGACCATCTTGAAGAGGCCGTCCGAGCAGATGAGGTAGACGTCGCCGGGCTCGGGGACGTCGATGTTGAGATCGACCTCCACCTCGTCGAACACACCGACCGCCCGCGAGAGCTTCTGCGCGGCCGGCCCGGTCACGCCTTGCGCACCGAGCGTGTGATCGGCGGTCATCTGGACGAGCTCGTCCTTGCGCAGGCGGTAGAGCCGGCTGTCGCCGACATGCGCGATGTACGCGCGTTGCTTGCCCGGGACCATGCGGACGGCGACGACCGTGGTGCCCATGCCGGCGCGGGCTTCGTTCGCGCGCGACTCGGTGAGGATGTCGTGGTTCGCCGTCTGGATCGCGCGCACCAGCTCGTCACCCCGCGGCGGGAGGCCGGCGATCGCCTCGCCGCCGAACGCGTTGGTCTGGTAGGCGCGGAGGATGGTGTCCACGCACATCTGGCTCGCGACCTCGCCCGCGGCGTAGCCACCCATGCCGTCGGCGAGCACGTAGACCGAGCGCTCGTGATCGATCGCGATCGCGTCCTCGTTGTGCTTGCGCTTCTTGCCCACGTCGGTGGCCCCCGCGGCGGCGACGGCTACGGGGATGAACGGTCCGGAGGGCTCGTCGTCGCCATCGCCCGGGAGGGCGACCTCGATCGAGAGATCGAACTCGGACTGCATCGAGACCCGGCCGCGATTGTCACGATCGGCGCGGAGCTCGACGCCGAGCGTCGTGCCCTCGTCGTCGATCGTGATCGTGGCGAGCTCGTCTGCACTGATCTGCATCGTCGGATCACGACGACGCACGCGACGCTGCGGCGCGCCGGTGCCGACCACCACCTCGGGCTGGGTCTTGGCGCGCTCGCGCAGGACCTGCTCACCGAGGGCCGCGGTCATCTCGGGCACCGGCCGCGGGTGCGACGCGGAGGACGCCGTGCGCTGACCCACCGCCGGCACGGCGCCCGTCATCGCGGGCGGCGCAGTCATCTGCTCGGTGCGCATCGGATCGTGCCGACCGCTCGGGTCGGGCCGGCTCGAGCGAGGCTGCAAGAGCTCGTCGCTGCCGCCGGGGAGCGAGGCGAGCGGATCGATCGGGCGGTTGTTCTTCCGCTTCGAGGTGAGCTCGATCGGCTGGATGTTCTTGTCACGCTCGGGCGTGAGCGATCGGCGTCCTGGCATCGGATCGCGGCCCCCGCGCTGCTGCCTCAGCCAGAGGTAGAGCGCATAGCCCCCGGCGAGGAGGATCGCGATCAGGATCGCGGAGACGAGCATCGCTGACGCGGGATGGTATCCGAAGCCGTCGAGGCACTCGATAGGGAAACGCGCGGAGTGAGCGAGAGCGCACGATTCGCGTTCAAACGCTCGTTTCTTGCGTCGCGAGGGCTGACAAGCAACGCTCGTCCGACGCCCGCTGGGCTCCGCCCGGCCAGAACCTCGACGAACCACGCGGAGGACACGTGACCGCGGCCGGCAGCCAGAAGGACGATCTCGACGCGACCCGCGATGCGGCCGCGGAGCAGACGTCCTCGGACGACGAGACGTTCGTCAGCGGCGTGCGGCCTGGTCTGAGCAGCGTGCTGGCCGGGCAGGCCGCGAACGAGACCGCGGCGATCCCGCTGGTGGCGCCGGTGCACAAGACGGTGGGCAACCGAGGTCGCGCGTCGATCGCACTCTCCGGCCTGCACGCGACGTCACCCGAGGCGCTGCGCCGTCGGTTGATCGGCCCGTGGGCGGAGGGCCTGCGGCAGTACCTCACGCTCCAGCTCGGCGATCAGCGGCGGGGCGCTGCGGCGTTCACCGAGCTCAAGCGGCTCGTGCTCGCGACGCCCACGTCGGAGCTCATCCGCGAGCCCGGCGCCAAGGCTCACGTCTATCGGCTCGCGCGGCGGATCGCGCTCGAGAAGCTGCGTGCAGGCCCCCCCTCGCCCCGACGCGACGTTCCGCACCGCATCGCCGACGTGCACGCCAGCGCGGTCGAGATCCTCCGCAGCAAGCTCGACGCGAAGCACGCGGAGATCCTCGAGCTCCGCTTCGCGCGTGAGCTCTTGCCGCTCGAGCTCGCATGCGTGCTCGGGACGCACGAGGGCAGCTGGGACGATCCGAGCACCGTCGACCTCGCGCCCATCGAGCACCGGCTGAACGCAGCGCTCGCGGCAGCGCGCACCCTGATCGCGCCGAGCGCGTCGGACTCCACGCGCCGCGCCATCGAGCGACGCGAGGAGAGCGAGATCTTCGTCGCGACGTTCGCGCTCCAGCCGCAGCGCGACGAAGCCTCGGTGCGCGAGAGCGACGGCCGCGGCCTCGAGCCCGGCACCTCGATCGGCGGACGCTACCGTCTGCTCAGCCGCGTGGGCGTGGGCGCGTTCGGCGACGTCTACAAGGCCGACGATCAGGACGTTCCCGGTCATCGCGTGGCGCTGAAGCTGCTCCGTGAGCCCGCGCTCTCGCAGTCCGCCCGCGACGAGGCGCTCCGCGAGCTCAAGCTGATCGCCGCGGTGTTCCACCCCTCGGTCGTGCTCTTCAAGGACCACGGCTGGTTCGAGGATCGGCTGTGGTTCGTGATGCCTTGGTATGAAGGCGTGACGCTCGACAAGCGCGTGCGCGAGACCGGCGGCATCACGCGCGCCGAGGCACGTTCGATCTTCGAGCCACTCGCACGTGCGCTCGCGACGCTCCACGCGAACGGCATCCGGCACCAGGACATCAAGCCCGACAACGTGCTGCTCGCGCGCATCCGCGGCTTCGTGCGGGGCATCGACGGGAGCTCCGAGGTGCTGCCCATCCTCATCGACCTCGGCGTCGCGGCCAAGGAGCACGAGGCGCTGATCGGAGGCACGCCCGTCTACTTCGCGCCCGAGGTGGCCGGGCACTACGCGCAGCGCGAGGAGAGCCGCGAGGTCGGTCCTGCGGCGGATGTGTTCGCGCTCGCGCTCTCTCTGCGCAACGCGCTCGAGCCCGAGACGGAAGAAGACGTGCCCGCGGGTGCGATCGAGGCGTTCATCGAGCGACGCGCGGAGGAGCCGCCGAGCCCGCCGACGCGCAAGGACCTCCGCTACCTCCGCGGCTCGTTCGATCGCTGGCTCAACGCCGACCCGAGCAAACGTCCGACGGCGGAAGAGCTGGTGCGCGAGCTCGCGATCCTGACCGAGCCGGAGAAGACGAAGAAGCTGCGTCGGCGCACGATGTCGTGGCTCGCCCCGCTCTTGATGGCGCTCGCCGCCGTGTTCGGCGCGGTGATCTGGGTGTACCAGCGCAACACCGATCTCCAGCGGCGCGAGATCCGCGCGGCACACCAGGAGATCGCGGCGGCTCGCGCGGACCTCTTGGTCGAGGCCTCGCGTCGTCAGGCTCTGGACTCCGATCACGCGGAGCTGCTGCGTCGCTACGAGGCCGAGAGCCTCTCCAGCGAAGAGCTCGCGAACCAGCTCGCGACGGCGCAGAGCCAGATCGACATCCTCGGGCGTCAGCTCGCGACCTCGCTCTCGGCGCGCGACGATCTCACCGCCGAGCGCGAGGCCCTCAACGAGCGCGTCACCAGCGCGGAGACGAGCGCGCGTCAGCTGGGCCTGACGGTGGCACACGAGACCGCGCGCTCCGAGGAGCTCGAGGCGAGGCTGCGGCGCGTGCGCGACGAGCGACAGCACGAGCGTGACGAGCTGACCGCGGAGATCGCGAGCGCCCGCGAGCGCGCCGAGCGTGCGTCCTCCGATCTGGCCGCCGCGCGCGACGAGCGCGATCGACACGCCGAGCGCGTTCGCGAGCTCGAGACGCGGCTGTCCTCGGACGATGGCGATCGCGCCGAGCTCGAGGCCCGCATCGCGCGGCTGCGCGAGCGTGTGTCGAGCTTGCGCGATCGTGTGCGACAGACGCGACAGGCGCCGCGGGACACGACGACACCCTCCGAAGAGGAGAGCGCCGCGCCGCCCGAGCACGAAGCGCCAGCGTCCGACCGTCCCACCGTCGACGAGGGCGCCCTCTTCGAGGCGCCGGTCGGCGACATGCAGTGAGCCCGCGGCGCGTCGCGCTCGTGGTGCCCTACGGCGAGGCGAGCGAGAGCTTCTTCCCCGACACGTTGCTCTCCTGGCTCTCGGCACGGGCCCGCCGCCACGGGCACGAGAGCCGAGTCTTTCGTGTGTACTACGACGGCCGCGATCCCGCGCGTGACGAGGCCGTGCGCGCGCGCCTCGTCGAGGCGCTCGATCGGTTCGCGCCCACCGACGTGCTCGTCGAGCGCGTCTTCGATCTCGCGCCGCTGCTCGAGGTGCGCGCACGACGCGGCGCGAAGCTGGTCATGGTGTGCCGCGGCGATGGCTTCGATCCCGACCCACGCCTCGACGGCTGGATCGGACGCGCGCCGGGGCGACACAAGGGGCGCACGCGTCGCACGCCCACCATCGCCGACATCGTGCGCGAGCACGACGCGTGGCTGGGCGACACCGACGACGACGCAGGCGCGTCGTTGCCGCGCGTGGAGCTCGATCTCGCGCACGAGGTGATCGCGCTCGACGACGCGCGCATCCCGACGCCGCGCCTCCGCACCTTGTTCGCGAGCGTGGGCTGTCCTTACGCCGGCGATCCGCGCAAGAGCGCGTTCTACGCAGGTCTTCCGCTCCTCGACGATCCCTCCGACGACTCTCTCTCGCTGCTGGGCTGCGCGTTCTGTCCCATGGGCGGCGACTACCAGCGCGCGGACGAAGGTGCGCTCGTCGCGTGGGTCGCGGCGCAGGCGCGCGCGATCCGCGAGGCCGCGCCGGATACGGACGGCTTCGTGCTCTCCGATCAGGCGCCCCTCTCGTACCTCTCGCGCTTGATCGACGCGACGGCGTCGCTGCCCTCGGTGCGTTGGCTCGTCGCGATGCGCGCCGACGTGATCGTGCGCGACCGAGCTCGCCTCGAGCGCACGATCGAGCGCGCGCGAGCGGCGGGTCACACGATCTCGCTCTACCTGACGGGCTTCGAGTCGTTCTCGGATCGGGAGCTCGAGCGCTACGTGAAGGGTACGACGTCCGCGGAGCTCGTGCGGGCAGTGGACACGATGCGTGCGCTGGCACGTGAGCACCGAGACGCGTTCCGCTACGGGGAGGACCGCGGTCACAGCCTGATCCTGTGGAGCCCGTGGACGAGCCTCGACGACCTCGGGCAGAGCACCGAGACGATGCGCGCGCACGGCCTCCGCGAGCTCTTCTGGGATCTGGGTCGCAACCGACTGCGCCTCACCCACGAGCTGCCGATCACCCGCGCGGCCGAGCGCGACGGCGCCATCGTGGATCGTTGGGACGAAGGCGACGACGGCGCCGCGCGCGGCAAGGGCTACGCATCCGAGCGTCCGTGGCGCTTCCTCGATCGCGAGACCGCCCTCGCGCACCGCGTGGCGAGCGATCTCCGTGAGCGCCTCGGGCGCGACACCGAGCTCGCCCAGCTGCGCGCAGCGATCGCATTCGCGCGGGGACGAGGAGACGAGGACGCGTCGCGCCTCGTGCGCGAGGTGAGCGACGGCGTCGATCGCCTCGATCGAGCGCTGGCCCGCTGGCTCTCGGGCGCGCGCGCCGCGACCGATCCTGCGCGCGGCGCGTTCGTGCGAGCCGAGGTGCTCGACGTGGGCGCGGCGTGCGCTTGTGGACGCCCGTGGTGTGCCGAGCGCGACGCGTTCGTGGAACCTACGTGGGCTCGCGCGAGGCTCGATGCGTTGCTCGAGACCTCCCCGTCGACCGTCGTGATCGCGGGAGGCGACGCGACGACGCACCCCGAGATCGAAGCGCTCGTGGCGCGCGTGCGAGGCCGTGGGAGCAAGGTGTGCATCGCCCTCCCCTCCCCCGCCTCGCGCCTGTTCGCGTGCGATGCGCTCTCCATGGACGTGGGCGCGCCCGAGGACGTGTCACGACTCGTGTCGTCGCTCGACGCCTTCGTGTTCGAGGGAGCCCGCGAGGTCCGCCTGCTGCTGAACGACGCGCTCCTCGATCACGATCTCGAGGGGCTCGTGGGATCGATGGCCCGATCGCTCGCGCCCGACGTGCTGCGGATGGTCGTCCCGATCGATGCGATCGCGCTCTCACGGCTCGACGACGCGTGCGCGGCGATCGACCGCCTCGCGCGCGCGGCCAAGTCGCGCGAGCTCGCGCTCGAAGCGAGCCCGCTCGCGGCGGGACCCACGTGGCGCGCACGCTGCGTCCAGCGGCGAACGGTCACGCGCGCGGCGTGAGGCGCCAGTGGAGGCTCGCTGGATCTGGCGTCTCGATGGGCTGCGCCAAGAGCTCCGGGTCGGAAGGATCGATGCGCTCGCTCGCGCCGTCACGAGTGCGCACGAGCCAGCCCTGCTCGTCCACGCCCCACGCGAAGCGCGCGAGGGATGCGTACGCCTCGCGCGTCGCAGAGTCCGTGGAGGCGAGGATCCCCTCGACGAGCGCGACCGTCGCGCCGCATTCGGGCGAGCAGGGTGCGTGGGAGATCAGCACGAACGGCGGCACTGTGAACGACGTCGCGAACGGGCTCGGTGCCTCGAGCGCGCCGAGCAGCGCCCCCGCGAGCGACGCGTCGTCACGCGCACGAAGCGAGACGAACCGCTCGACGCAGCAGCGCGGGTAGCCGAGCAAGTCGCCCATCTCTCGCACGATCTCGGCGTCGTCGGTGCGATCACGCGACGCGTCGACGAGAGCCCGCTCGACGCGCGCCGCGTGCTCGAGCGTGTTCCGATCCCGCGCCACGAGGATGACCTCGCGCTCGGCCGCGTGCGCGCCGTGCGTGGTGACGCCGAACCACGTCGCCGCGAATCCCATCGACTCGAAGCGCGACGCACGATCGGCCGCACCCCCCGGCGGGCACATGCGCTTGGCCACCGCACGCACACCCGAGGAGAGCCCCACGAGCTCGTGGTCGATCAGCCGATGCACCGACCCTTCTCGCAATCGCCCCGCCGGGTGCCTGCGGATCGAGACACGTGGCTCGTCGCGTCGATCGACCTCGAGGCCGTGCGATGCGAGCACCTCGACGCTCGCCCTCCCTGCCTCGAGGTGCGAGGACGCCTCCGCGATCGCATGCGCGATCGGCGCGAGCGCAGGGCGTACGCGCTCGGGCACCCCACGCTCGAGGTGGGTGATGGATGCATGAGGGCCCAGCGCCATCGCCTTGGGAAGGCCTGCGGGATCCACGCGAAACGTCACAGGCGCAGGACCGCGAACACGCAGGAAGAAGGAGCGCGGCGGAGCGTCCGCCGCCGGGTGCTTGCGATCGCGCACGTCGTTCCCTTACGCTTCTCTGCGTATGTCGTCGATCGCACGCTTGGCAGTATCGAGTTGGTCGATCGCGGCGGCCGCGCTCGTCGGCCTGGCTGCGTGTGCCTCTGGCGGAGATGGCACGGGCTCGGATTCGGGTGGGGGCCCGCGCCGAGACTCGGGCCCGCAGATGGACACGAACCCCGTTCGCAACGACGTGGGCCCCGTCGACACAGGCCCGCTGCCGGACGCGCCGGGCGGATCCGATGCAGGTCGCGATGCCTTCGCGCCCGCCGACGCAGGCCGCGACGCGCCCGACGTGTGCGGCGGCGTGACGTGCATGGCGTTCCAGCGCTGCGAGGCGGGCGCGTGCGTCGACTACCCGAACTGCCGCGGCGATGGCACCTGCCCGACGCCGGGCGACGTGTGCCGGAGCAGGCGCTGCGTGCCAGGCGGCACCGACATCGACGGCGACGGCGATCCTGCCGCGACGGACTGCGACGAGACGAATCCCCTCCGCAGCTCTCGCCTCCCCGAGATCTGCGACACGATCGACAACAACTGCAACGGCGCGGCGGACGACGGCGACCCTTCGGCGATGTGCGAGGACTCTCCCACTGGCGGCACGTGTCGCGCGGGCGGTGTGTGCGCGTGCGATCCGGGCAGCTACGACATCGATCGCTCCGCGCCCGGCTGCGAGTGCGTGGCCATGCCCGGCGCGACGCAGGGCACGAGCTGCGGCGGCGCCATCGATCTCGGGGACATCGCGGACACGGGCGGCACGATGACCGTCACCGGCAACGCGATCGATCGCGAGGTCTGGTACCGCTTCCGCGCCGTCGACACCGCCGACACGACCTGCGATCAGTTCAACGTCGGGATCCACCTCACCGGCGCTGCTGCGGAGCACGAGATCTGGGTCGTGCGCGGCGCGTGCGACACCGGCACAACGTGCACCGCGGGCACGTACACCGACTACAACTTCGCGATGGACTTCCGCGAAGACCGCGGCGGCACGCTCACGGGTCAGTGCCCGTGCTGGACGGGCACGCCCGTCGACAACGTCAGCCCGTGCGAGGACAACTCGACCGTGATCTCGGTTCGGGTGCGTCGTCGCGATGGCGCGCCGCGCGCGTGCTCGTCGTACACGCTGACGCTGACGAACGGCGTGGATTGACGCCGAAGACGTCTCCGCGGTGGCAGCGGGCGCCGGCGTAGAATCCGCGCCTCGTCCGCCGCGTCCGACGCGACTCGTGGAGGTCTCATGTCGAAGGGTGCTCGTTGGGCCTTGTTGCTGATCGCGCTGTCGGGCCCCGTGGTGTCGAGCACCTTCGACGCCGCGCCCGGCGCTGCACAGGATCGCGCGGCGGGTGAGCAAGCTGAAGCGGCCTACCGACTCGCCGTGGCCCATCGTCGCGCAGGCAATTGGGAAGAGGCCGCGGCTGCAGCCGAGGAGGCGATCCGCCTTCGACCGACCCACGCCGCCGCGCACTTCACGCTCGGCGCGGTGCGCCGACAGCAGAACCGTCTCGACGACTCGCTCGCGTCGTTCCGTCGCGTCGTCGAGCTCGAGCCCAACAGCCAGGAAGCGCACGCGATGATGGGCGCCGTGCTCGGACGGCTGAACCGCTGCGAAGAGGCAGTCACCTCGCTGCGACGCGCGGTCGAGATCAACGGCCAAGACGCGGCGAGCTGGGGCAACCTCGGCGCCTGCCTTCGTCGCCTTCGTCGTGTGGACGAGGCGATCCACGCGTACGAGCTCGCGCTCGTGCAGATCCCCGACGAGCCCGACATCCTGAACAACTACGCGGTCGCGCTGAGGCAAGCGGGCCGCCCCGAAGAAGCCATCGCCGCGCTCGAAGGCGCGCAGGCACGTCACCCCGACTCACCGGACGTGCACCTCAACCTGGCGATCGCGTACCGCTCCATCCAGCGCTACCCCGACGCGGCGCGCGAGTACGAGGCCTGGTACCGCCTCGTGCCCGCGCCCAGCGATCCGGGCCCGCTGTTCGATCTCGGCTTCTGCTACGAGCAGACCAATCGACGCGAAGACGCTGTGCGCATCTACCGCATCTACCGAGGCCTCGTGCGCGGTCGGCAGGCGGACACCGATCGGGTGTCCGAGCGACTGCAGGGCCTGAACGCGCAGTAGCGCGCTCGATCGATCAAGCTGCCGCGGGGTGACGAGGCAACGTGGGGACGCCGTCTTCCACGTCACTCGTCTCCTCGGCGGGCCGGCGGTCGCCCGCGTTCGGGCCGTCGGTGACGATGTGCGTCGCGGGCTTCGCGCCGTGCGGCTCGGCGCTGGGTGACGCGCTGGGTGACTCGGTGACGAGCGGGCCGTGCCCGCCCGCGGGGCGTGGCTCGGGTCGATCGATGCGTGTGTCGCGTCGCTGGCGGGGCATTGCGTTCTCCTCGTGAGTGGACCGCGAACCGATTGGCAAGACGTGAGCCCAAGGAGGTGAGCCCACGAGACCCGAGTCACATGCGGTCAGGCGCTCGTGCGCTTCGTCCGCGGTTTCGCGGTCGAGCGCTTCGATGTCGCCTTCGCGCGCGGCACCGAGCCCCCCGCGGCCCGCGCTTCCGAGAGGCCGATCGCGATCGCCTGTTTGCGTGAGGTGACCTTGCGCCCACCACGACCGCTGCGGAGCGTGCCGCGCTTGAACTCGTGCATCACCTCGCCGACCTTCTCGGCTGCCTTTTCCTTCGCGCGCTTCGTGGCCATGGCTGCTCCTCCGTGATCGCACCTCTCGGGCGAGTACCGAACGGACAGTTCGTCCTTCCGTAGTGCACCGCTGATGTCGTGCACCGCTGATGTGGTGCACCCGTGATGCCATCGCCGCGAGCCACCTGATGCGCGGCGCGCGGGACCGAACGCCACAGCCGTGTCCTCCTTGCGCACTCACGCGCGAGACGAAGCGCGGTTTGAGTCGGGCACGCGACTCGCTTTCCAGCCGCGTCATGGCGCACCAGCACCTCGCACCCCCGCCCGCGATCGGTCGTCGGCGGATCGTGTCCGTTCGAGAGCTCGCCACCGTGTCGACAGGCTCGTCCGCCTCGTCGACCGAGCCCTCGAGCGCGTCCGGGACCGTAGGCAGGCGATGGTCGCTCGAGCTCTTCCGCGCGGCTTACGATCGGCTCGACCACGACAACGGGGACGGCCTCGCCGCGGGCCTCGCGTTCGGCGCCCTGCTCTCCATCGCGCCGCTGCTGCTCGTGGTGCTGGCGATCTCGAGCGCGGTCCTCGGCCATGACGAGTCGCGCGCGCAGCTCGATCGGCTCGTGGGCGAGTCGCTCGGCCCACCGGCGGTGGAGATGATCGGTGAGTGGGTCACGCAGGCGCGCGCCTGGAGCGGCACCGCCACGATCGTCGGCCTCCTGATGTTCGTCGTGGGATCCGCGCGGCTCGTGGGCCTCGTCGCAGGCGCGTTCCGCATGGTGTTCGACGTCGAGCCGCGACCCGCCTCCACGTCGCTCCTCCGGCAGGTGCGGACCTACCTCGGCACGCAGGCCAAGACGGTCGCCGTCACGTTGGGCGCGGGGCTCTTGATGGTCGCTTCGCTCGTGCTGCGCGCGATCGGCGAGTCCGTGTTCGGAGGGATCGACAGCGTCTTCGTCGAGGCGCTGTGGATCGTCGGACGCGAGCTCGTCTCGTTCCTCGTGTGGATGGGCGCCCTCGCCTTGGTCTACTGGGCACTTCCCCCCGTTCGCCTTCGACCTTCGGACATCCTGCAAGGCGCCTTCGTGTCCGCGCTGCTCGTCGAGGCGACGCTGATCGTGCTGCGACTGGGTGCGAGCTTCTTCGACTTCGGCGCCGCGTACGGCACTGCCGGCGCTGTGGTGGGCGTGCTCGTGACCCTCTTCCTCGTGGGCGAGCTCTTCCTCTACGGCGCCGAGCTGACGGCCGAGCTCTCTTCACGCTCGGGCTTGAAGGTGCGCTCGTCCCGCGACGGATGTCCCAAGCGCGTCGCACCGCGCGCCCTCGAGGCTTCACGACAGGAGACGACATGAGCCACGAGACGGCAGGGGACGCAGACCGCCGCGTACGTCGGGCCACGAGCCCTTCGTTCGTGCCGACGCACGGTGGGACTCGCTGGCAGCGATTGCGCACGTTCCTCTGGACGGGCAAGGCCAAGGTGCTCCTCGGCATCGTCGGCCTGCTCGTTCTCGGCCGCCTCGCGCTCCCGTGGATCCTCAAGTCGGTCATCAACGATCGCCTCGCCAACATGGACGGCTACACCGGCCGTGTGCTCGACGTGGACGTGTCCCTCCTGCGCGGCGCGTACGTGCTCGACGATCTCCGCATCGAGCGCGTGGACGAGGACGTCAGGGTGCCCTTCGTCGAGGCCGAGCGCATCGACGTCTCGCTCGAGTGGCTCGCGTTGTTCCAAGGGAGCGTGGTGGCGGAGATCGTGGCCGAGCACCCGGTGCTCAACTTCGTGAACGGCGCGAGCGGGCAGAACGGTGAAGGCAACGACTGGCGCGACACCGTCGATGACCTCGTGCCCATCACCATCAACCACTTCGCGGTGCACGACGGCGAGGTGCACTACCGCGACTTCGGATCGCGCCCGACGGTCGACCTCGTCGCGGCCGATCTCGAGGTCGAGGCGACCGGCCTCAGCACGCAGCAGGAAGAGACCGGCCGCCGGCTGCCGGCGCACGTCGAGGTGAGCGCGCGCGTGCAGCGCAGCGGTCGTCTGCGGGCGACGATCGATCTCGATCCTTGGCAGGAGCGGCCCACCTTCGACCTGGCGCTCGCGCTCGAGCGCCTTCCCGCCCGGGAGCTCAACCGGTTCCTCCGCGCGTACGCGTGGGTGGACGCCGAGGGCGGAGACTTCTTCTGCTACAGCGAGATCTCGTCGCGCCGCGGCAACTTCCAAGGCTACGTGAAGCCGATGGTCGAGCACCTCGACCTCGTCGAGTGGGGCGAGCACGGCGACGTCGTGAACGTGATCGCGGATCTCGTGGTGCAGCTCGTCGTGGATCTCTTCGAGAACCACGGGACCGATCGATTCGCCACGCGCGTGAACGTGTCGGGGTCGTTCGATCAGCCCGGCGTGAGCGCGCTTCAGGCCGTCGTGGGTGTCCTCCGCAACACGTTCATCGAGGCCTTCGAGCACGGCCTCGAGCGAGGTCCCTCGTCCTGGCGACCGGATCGCTCCCCGCCACCCGTCGACTGACGCGACCCACGCGGACGGCGGCTCACGGGCCTCGCAAGAGCGCGATCACGGGCCCGTGATCGCTGGTGCCGACGTCACGACGAGAAACACACGTCGTGCCTTCGCCGACGAGCGCGCGGCTCGCCACGACGTAATCGAGCCGCCATCCGAGATTGCGCGCTCGCGCGTTGCGCCACGGCGCCCACCAGGTGAAGAGCCGGTCGTCGTCGGGGGCGACGCTGCGACCCACGTCGACGAGCCCGCGCGCGAAGAGACTCTCGAGCAGGGCTCGTTCTTCGGGCAGCTGTCCGATCATCTCTGCGCGAAAGACTGGATGAACGTCGCTGTCGGTGCGCGCCACGTTGAGATCGCCCGACAGGACGAGACGACGTTCTCTGGCCGCGAGCTCCGCGGCCCACGCATCGAGCTCTCGGAGAAAGCTCATCTTGGCCGCGAAGTCCTTGCCGCCATTGGGCACGTAGACGGATGCGAAGACGGTCGTACCGACTTCCGCGACCACGATGCGGTGCTCGAGATCGAAGGGTGGATGCGTGAAGCGGGGTGTCTCCGCGAAGCGCTCGCGACGCAGCAAGAGCGCGACGCCCGAGTAGCCCCCCTGACCGTGCCAGTGGGCGTGGTAGTCGGCGGCGACGAAGAGATCGCCTGGCACCTTCTCGGGCGAGGCCTTGATCTCTTGGAGACAGACGACATCGGGCCGCTCGTCCGCGAGCAACGCCAGCACCTGCGCCGATCGCGCGCGGATGCCGTTCACGTTCCACGTGAGCACCTTGAGCGCGACCGCGCACACGCCGAACCTCGAGGTCAGGTGCGGCGCGGTTCGCCACCGCGAGGAGCGTCGTCGTCTGGCCCGGGCTGGCGCTCATCGCGGGGAATCTCGCTCGCTGTCGGCGCTCGACGCAGCGTCTCGGGTCGTACCGCCTCGCGCTCGAGCGTGCTGCGTCGACGCCGTGCGCTCGGCGGCGCGACGATCGGATCGAAGGGCTCGGTCCGGAGCATGGTCATTCGGTGCATCGGCATCGGTGTGGCTCCTCTGGCCGTCAGCGGCCCGCGCGAGGTCGCAACGCACGTGCCCGCGGGCGACCACCAATCGTCGCGAATCGTCGGGGCTTTCACCGCCCTTGACCGGCGCGATCGCGCGCCCATGCCCCGCGTGCGGCGTCGACGCGCACGGGGAGGCGCCGGTCGCGGGGCTCCAAGAGCTCAGGTCGGCGCGAGCGATGGCTGCCATCGCGGCGGCGAATCGCCCGGCTGCGGCGCGGACAGCGCGTGGTCGAGCGCCAGCCCTGGCTGGGTGCCGCGCACTTGCTCGAAGCCTCGGCGCGCCGCGGCGACCCACGATGTCGCTCTCGCACACACGCTCATCGTGACGATCACCACGAGCTCGGAGGCGAGGCCCTTGTCATCCAGGTGTAGCGAGCGGCCCATCACGCCCAGCATGAGGAGGAGGGCGGTGAGATCGATCGGCCGCACGTGTGACTGGACGCTACGCCCGGCGAACCGCAGCGCGAGAAGGGACGCCACGTAGAGGCACACGATGCGGACCGCAATCTCGCCGTGACCCAGCGCGGACTGAATGACCTCGTCTTGCATCGCACGACCTCCGGGTGTCCTCGTCTCGAGGACGCTGCCTGCGCACGATCGAGGCCAACGTGGCGCACGCTCGCCGCGGCGCGCGCGGCATCGGCCTTGCTCTCGACCGATGCGAGCCCGGCGACAGCATCAGCAGTCGCGAGAGGCGCCATTCGATCGCGCGCCGTCTTGGCGTGCGGGCGACGCGAACGCTCGTTCGGAAACGGAGACGTCCATGCCTGCCCTCCTCACCTTGCTTCTCGCGACTCCTCTCTTCGGTCTGTCGCTGCGGGCACCCGACGTGTCGCCCGTGCTCGCGCCCGAGACCTTCGCGGCCGAGTCGGCCTCGCGGACGCTCGACGAAGAGGCAGCGCGCGCCGACGCGGACACGCGCACGATCATGGAGTGGACGCGCGCGCTGCATCTCGGCGCGGCGGTGACGCTCGGTGGCGCCACGGTGTTGGGCGGCATCCAGTTCGGCGACGAGTATGGGTTCCACGGCGGCCGTGCGGAAACCGCGTGTGCCAACAACAGCGCGGTCCTGAACGACTGCGGTGGTGAGACGCCTTGGCCTCACGCGCTGCTCGGCGGCACAGCTGCTGTGCTGGGCATCGGCGCCCTGCTCGCGTCCACACAAGTGGACTTCGACCGCGCGTCGCGCATCGACTCCGACTGGCGCATCTACGAAGTGACGCGGTGGGCCGCGCTGGCGCTCTTTCTCCTGCAGGGCGCCATAGGGTTCATCGGCGCGAATGCCGTCGACCTCGGGTGGGCGCACCCAGATCGACACTTCACGACCCTCCAGAGCCTCGCCACGGCGCACCTGGTGCTCGGTGGTGCGCTCACGGTGCTCGAAGCGGTGAACACAGCGCTGCTCTTCTGACCTCGCGCCGGGGGGACGCCGCGTCCGGCTTGTGATCCATTCCTCCACTGCCTACGCTCGCCGAATGCGGGTGCTCGTGGTGGAGGACGAAGAAGTGTTCCGTCGGCTGCTCGAGCGACACCTGACGAGGCGCGGGGCGGTGGTGGTCACGGTCGGTACGATGAGGCGCGCGCGCGAGCGCCTGGCCGAAGACGAAGACTTCGACGCGGTGCTCACCGATCTGAACCTGCCCGATGGAAAGGGCGTCGACGTCCTGCAGCCCTTCGCAGCCGACCGGCGCCGCCCTGCGCTGATCGTGATGACGGGCGCGGATCGCGTCGCGCACCCAGAAGGCGCGACGTTCGAGACCCTGCTCAAGCCGTTCACCATGGTCGCGCTCGACGAGGCGCTCGCACGCGTGACGCGTCACGCGAACAGCGCCGCGTGACCAACGCGCAACCTCAGGCGGCCTGGTGCGAGTCGAGGTACGCCGAGACCTGACCCGCGGGGAGGATCAGCACGCGCAGATCCGTGGCCGCGTCGCTGACGACACGCGTCACGCTCATGCCCGCGTCCTCGAGCTGGCTTCCCAGCGCGTGCGAGAACGCGTCGATCATCGCCTTGCTGCCGGTGATCACCGCCAGCGGTCGCGCGCCCTGCTCCGTCCTCTTCGTCATCGTCCGATCCCTCGACGCGGCGGGTCTCCATGACCTCGTCCAGCGCGCCGACCCGTCAGCACGCGACGTGCCGTCGCCGCTTCGAGGGCTTCCACACGCTTTCGCGCCGAGGGCGAGTCGGAGAGTGAGCCACGATGCCTCTCGATGACGCGATCCGCCACACTCCCACCCTGACAGCGAGAGCCTCGTTCAGACCGCGGGCGCGCGACGCAGCAGCTCCAGCGTCTCGAGCAGCACCGCGAGCTCGATGGGCTTGGTCAGGTGCTCGTGGAATCCCGCAGCGCGCGTGCGCGCGATGTCGCCTGGCTGACCGTACCCGGTGAGCGCGACGAACCGGGTGCCCCGCAGCTCGGGCATCTCGCGGAGACGTGCGACGAGCGCGAAGCCGTCCATCCCCGGCAGCCCGAGATCGAGGAGCGCGATCGACGGCCGCTCACGGCGCGCGATCTCGATGGCCTTGGGGCCATCACCGGCGGTCACCACACGGTGTCCCGTCGCATCGAGCGCCATCGCGAGCATCTCGCGAGCGTCTTCGTTGTCGTCGACCACCATCACGCAGTCGTCGCCTCCAGACGTGTCGCGGGGCGCGCGCGTCGCGGTCGCAGCGGAGGATCCGTCGGCGGGCTGGCTCGAGCGGGGCAGACGCACGGTCACCTCGGCCCCGCGCCCTCGTCCCTCGCTCCGCGCTTCCACCGAGCCGCCGTGCAGCGACGCGAGGTTCTTCACGATCGCGAGGCCGAGGCCGAGGCCGCCCGACGCGCGCGATGCGTCCTGCGCGCCCTGCGTGAACACCTCGAAGACGTGGGGCAGGAGGTCGGGCTCGATGCCGATGCCGTCGTCGGCCACCCGCACAGCGACCAGGCCCGCCTCCTCACGCGCGCTGACCCTGACGTGACCACCCGGCGGCGTGTACTTCGCCGCGTTCGTCAGGAGGTTGAGGAAGATCTGGGTGAGCCTCAGTCGATCGCCGCGCACGACGAGACCGAAGGGCACCTCGACCTGGAGCTCGTGTCGACGCTCCTCGATCGCCGGTCGTGCCCCCTCGATCGCAGCCTCGAGGACGGTCACCACATCGAGGTGCTCCTGCTCGAGCTCGACCTTGCCGCGCGTGATGCGCGAGACATCGAGGAGGTCGTCGACGAGCCGCACGACGTGCGTGAGCTGTCGCCGGATGACCGCGCGCTCGCGCTCGAACGCTGCGCCAGCGCGCGCGTCCATGAGGTGCAGCGCCGTGGTGATGGGCGCGAGCGGATTGCGGAGCTCGTGACCGAGCATCGCGAGGAACTCGTCCTTCGCGCGGCTCGCCGACTCGGCCTCGACGCGAAGCCGCTCAGCCTCGCGGTAGAGCGATGCGTTCTCGATCGCGATCGAGGCGCGCTCGCCGAGGGCCTCGGCCATGGCCAGATCGGGGTCGTCGTAGGTCCGCCCCGACTCCGCCATGACGAGCGTGATGACGCCCAGCGTTCGCTCGCCGCGTCGAATCGGCACCGCGATGTACGAACGAAGCGCGAGCTGACGGATCAGTCGGAGGTGCTCGTCGTCTCGCGCGGCGGCGTCGAGCATCGCCGCGGGGATCAGCGGCAGCATCTCCGCTCGGCCGGTCCGCAGCACGTTGGGGACACCCGAGGCCGCATGAGGATCGGGCGGGTAGCGTCGCTCGATGTCGGCCACGAGCGCGATCTTCTCCGGGTCGACGTGCGCGACGGCGACGCGCTCCCGGGAGCCCTCCGTCGCGCCCCGCATGTCGACCGCGCACCAGTCGGCCATGGTCGGTACGGCCAGGCGCGCGACGCTCGCGAGCGTCGTCTTGTAATCGAGCGAAGACGTGAGCTCCGAGGCTGCGCGCGCGAGGAAGCTGGCGCGGAGCTCCGCCCGACGCTCCATCGAGACGTCGCGGAACACGAGGACCACGCCCACGAGCACGCCGTCCTGATCGCGGATCGGCGCCGCGCTGTCGTCGATGGAGATCTCGGTCCCGTCGCGACGGAGCAAGAGCGTGTGGTTTGCGAGCCCCACGATGACGCCCTCGCGCAGCACGCGCGCGACCGGGCTCTCGATGGTCTGGCGCTCCGTCTCGTCGACGATGCGGAACACCTCGTCCAGCGGTTGTCCTTCGGCCTCCACCCGTCCCCAGCCAGTCAGCGTCTCGGCGATGGGGTTGAGGTAGCGAACGCGACCTCGATCGTCGGTCGTGATGACGGCGTCGCCGATGCTCCTCAGCGCAGTCGCCAGCCACTCGCGGCTGACGTGGAGCTCGGCGTCGTGCTTTCGCTGTTCGGTGACGTCGTGGAACACGATGACGACAGCCCGGAGAACGCCATCCACCTTCACGGGGTTGGCGCGAACGAGGATCCAGCGTTCCGCGCCGCTCGCACGCACGACCGAGCGCATCAGCCTCTCGCTCGCCTCGCCGCTGCGGAGCACGACTTGCGACGGCATGTGCTCGGACGCCAGTGGTGTGCCGTCCTCGCGGAAGAAGCGCAGGCGATCCTCGAACGTCGCACGAGGCGCATGCAGCATCGCTCGGGGATCGGAGAGCCCGACGAGCTCTGCCGCGCGCTCGTTGGCGAAGACGAGCTCGCCCGATGCATCCAGCATCGTGACCCCTTGTCCGGAGCCCTCGAGCACGGCGCGAAGTTGCTCGCTCGCGGCCTTGGCGTCGTCTGCGCGGCGTTCACTCTCGAGCGTCGCCTCGCGGAGGCGAGTGGTGACGACACTGATGGCCGCACACTCCACGAACGCGATCGACGCGCCGAGGAGCGCCATGTCCGTCGGGAGCTCGGTGCCACGCACGAAGGTCACGTAGCCGGCGACGACGGCGATGACCGACGTGGCGAGGCCCGCGCTCACCCCGCCATACCAGCCGGCGAGGAGCGCTGCCGTGAAGTAGAGGAGGTAGGGCGTCGGGTACCCGATGGATTCCGACAGGCCGAGCTTCAGTCCGGTGAGGAGCGCGACGAGCACGAGGCCCACCGCGACGCCGCGAGCCACGTCGAACTCTCGGCGCGACGCGGCCTGTCTCGACGGGCCCTGTCTCGACGGGCCCTGTCGGGGCGGGCCCTGTCTCGAGGGGTCGGACGCTTGGGTGTCAGCCACGGTGCGCGAGGTTCGAGCACCCACCTCTGGGGGTCAAGACACTCGGACCCCAGAACGGAGGGAGGTTCTCCACTGACGCTCGAAGGGCATCGAGGTGCTCCCGATGACGACGCGTGTCCCGCGGCGTGGCGTGATCGAGCCATCGCCGCGACGTCCACGGAGCGCTCCCCGGCGAATGAGGCGTCGCCCACACCGACTCGGGCCATTGGCCCTCTCGGTGTGGGCGCTCACGAAGAATCAGGCCGTACGTCGGCGCGACCCAGCGGTCTCGCTCGCGACCTCGTCCTTCATCGACGACGACTTCGACGCACTGCGCGAGTCGCCAGCCTCTGGGCGCTTGATCTTGAGCTGGTTGGTGACCTCGTTCACGCCCCGCACGGCGTCAGCCATGTGCTCCGCGTGAAGCTTCTCGCTGCGATCCGCGACCGTGCCAGTGAGGGTCACCTCGCCGCTGCTCACCTGGACCTCGACCTCACTCCAGTCGTGGCCGCTGTTCGCGAGGGCATCGCAGATTTCCTCACGCAGGCGCTCGTCGGAGCGCGTGTAGTTCTTGGGGGCCTTCCCCGACTTCTGGGCATGGGCGCCGCCCTCGAAGCCACTCATGCCTCGGCCCTGTGAGCTCTGGGGAGCACCGTAGCCCTGCGACGTGAAGCCGCCCATGCCATAGCCCTGCGAGCTCTGAGCGCCGTAGCCCTGCTGTGAGCCGAAACCGCTCTCGGAGCCGCCCCAGCCCGAGCCCTGACGACTGCCATTCTCCTGCTGGCCGCCCCCAACGCTGAAGCCGTCGCGGCCGCTGCGCGGACGGCCCATGCCGTCCATGCCGCCGCTCACGCCACCACTCATTCCGTCGTTGCCCTCGCCCGCGTAGTGACCACGGGCTTGCATGCGGTTGTTGCGATCGGTCTCGCCACCCCCGCTGCCGTAGCTGCGCCCGTCCAAGTCGCGCAGGTTGCTTCGATGATCCGGGCTGCGCTGGTCGGCCTCGCGCTCGGAGCCCGCCTGCCCATGACCGCTGTACTCGCCGTCGCGCTCGTTGCCGCGCCCGCCGAAGTCGCGCTGCTCGTAGCCACCGCGCTGACCCATCGCGGGACGCTCGCCGAGGGTGCGGCCGCTCTGGCCACGCTCGGCGCCAGACTGGTTCCGATCGCTGCCCCAGCGCGGCTGATCCAGGCCGGCGCTCTGCATGCTGCGGTTGCCGTCGCGATCGTGTCCGTTCCGTCCGTCGCTGCGGCTCTCGTTCTGGTTCCCGTTGCGCTCGTTCATGTGGTCGTTCTCCCTGCGTTCGTGTCGTCGTCCGCACCGGGCGGTGAGGAGCCCGCCCGCTACGCAACGCGTGTACCGATGATCACGAAGAGGGGAACGCGCCTACGAACCACGTTTCGCACGAGGGAACGGATCGCGATCGGGATCGCCCGCCTCGCTCCGCGACATTCGGCCACCGCGGATGCGCTCGTCTCCTCCGCCCAGACGCAAGACGGAGACCGTTGCCTACGAGAACCAGCGAGGCGTGGCTCCGCACCCCGCGTGGCACTTGCGCCGCGCTTGGATGTCAAAGGTCGCGAGAGAGCACCCTCAGAGCCCCGCAGGCTCATGCATCGGACGCACGGGAAACCACCGAGGTACTCCCACGGCTTGCGCGCGACTTCTCCACACGCTGGCTCGGCGGATGCTGTGCTCGGAGGGTGTCACCGTCTCGCGCAACCGCGTCTCGCTGCATCGTCGCGCCGCCGAACGCCTTGTTCCAGGAGAGCCCCATGTTGATGAGTCCATCGCCCATGTCCACGCGTCACTCCTTGGGCGGACGCTCGCTGCACCGCTGGGTCGTCGGCTTTCCGGTGCTGTTCTTCACGCTCACGTTTGCCTTCTTCGGCGTGTACGCGCTCGAGCACGACGGGGGCTGGCTGCGCGCGGCCTTCATGACCAACATCGCGGCGATCCTCGCTGCGGTGGGTGCGGGCGCATTGGGGCTGCTCGACTTCCGCGGGATTCCGGCGAGACATCCGGCCCGGACGCTCGCGGTGGCGCACGCCACCCTCAACTCCGCCTCGATCGCTCTCTTGATCGGCAATCTCGTGATGCACGAGCCGTTCGTCGCCGCCGCGCTGCGCAATCAGCGGGACGTGCTCCTGCGCTTCGAGGCGAGCGCCTCGCTCACGCTCACAGGCATCGTGTTGGCGATCACGGTGGTCTCGGGTGCCATCGGCTTCCGCATGGCGCACCACCACCGCGTCGGTCGCGTGCCGGTGCTGACTCGTTCGTCGGCGGTCTGAGAGCCTATAGCATGTCGCTACGGTCACCAGGGAGGGGGGCGGCCACGACGACGCCCTCCCACAAAGGTCCCTCACGCCCTGAAGTGCCGCGCGGTAGAGTGAACCGCGCGCCTGCGGTCTGTGACGCGCGCTCCAGCGGGGATGTCCGACGCGTGACTCGATCGAACGACGCACAGGTGGTGCGAATTGAGCTCACCGCCCATCAATGGCTTTGTTGGTTCGCGGTCGACTTCTCCGCGCGCACCGAGTTCCGCGCCGACCTGCGCGCCCGCGTGCGGGAAGCACTGGCCGGAGAGATCCATGGCGGTTGTGGTCCGGGGTGCGCGGAGATCACGCACCACGGGGTGCTCGTCGAGCGCGTCCACCACGACGGCCGCGTCGAGCACGAGCCCTGGCCGCCAGAGGCGCGCTGAGCAGGATCCGCCTCGAACCCTCGCGACGCTGCCCCCGGCGTGAGCTCCAGTGTGCGGGCGCGCCCGCTGCACCCCAGCCGTGGCGCTGCGGTGCGGCGTCAGGCGGTCGACACGACCTGGATCATCGCCTCGTTCCGCTTCAGGAACGGGATGACGAACGGAGCGTCGTACTGGGCCCAGAAGACCTTGCTGTCTCGATGCCATTGCGCACTGGCATTCACCCACGCCGTGAGCTCTTGCTTCGTGGTAGCCCGCTTGTCGGCATCGTTGTTTCCGCTGTACCGCTTGACCGCGACCGTGTGCGCCGGCTCGATGCGGAGCTCGACCCGAGGGTCCTTGGGAGCGGGCGCCTCGGACACCTTCATGTCGTTCCCGAGGAAGAAGCTCACCGTCCAGCCCTTTCCGCTGGGCCTCTGCAGCACGGGCGTCGTCATCTCCATGGTGACCCCTGGATCGCTCGAGCGGGCAGACGACCTAGGGAGGCGACCTTTGGGCGCGTTCTCGCCGAAGATGTACTTGGCGAGGATGTCGAAGCCCTCGTCGATGGCTTCGTCGTGGGGCGCGGCGAGCGTGACCTCGGCGAGCAAGGCGGGCGCGTAGCGCCGCACCTCGACGTCGCCCGACGACTCGACGACCTCGAAGCGAGGTTCCTCTTCGAGCCGAATGCCGAAGAAGCCCGGGATGCTCTTGAGGATCTCCTTGAACGGGAGGTGGAGCGTGGAGTTGGTCATGCCCACGCCGTTGCGAAGTACGGGCCAATTCGTCGTCGCATGAGGAAGTCTCGACGGACCGCGGTCGCGGTGCTGGACGCGACGAGGCTAGTCGATCCGTGGGCGGCGGTGGCGCGCATCCTCGAGTCGCTCGAGGAGCGTCCCGGCGATTGCTGCACCGGTGATCGCGATGAAGACGGCCAGACGCATGGGCGGCATGTCGCGCTGGCCGGGGCCTCAGAGGTGAACGATGTCCACGTCGTCCCACGCTCTCCGCAAGTGCTCCGCCACGAGGCGGCGATGGCAGTGGTGGGGCTCCGCTTCGCTGCAGAGGAGGCAGGCGCCGTCGAGCTGGTCTCGGCTCAGCGCCTCGTGGACGCGGCGCGCAGCCATGAGGTCGAGGAACGCGCGTTCGTACTCGTCCCAGCCGCCTGCGTTCTTCTTGAACGCGTCGAGGAGCTCCTGGGTGGGTGCGAGCTCGGGGCGATGGACGTACGGAACGTGGACGAGCTCGCGGGTGAAGTAGCGGAGGTCGTCCCGCTTTGCGAACCCCGCGAGCTGCGAGACGTTGTTCAGGCGCACATCCACGAGCGAGCCGATCTTCGCGCGTCGCAAGCGATCGAAGAATCGCTCGGCCGACGTCCGGGTGAATCCGATCGTGAACAGCTTCATGCGGTCAACTCCGCGTCTCGGGGGAGCGAGCTTGTCCCGTTCAACGTTGAACGAGCGAGTCGAGAAGCGCGACCAGCTCGTCGACGTTCACGGGCTCGGCCATGTGGCTCTGGAATCCCGCTCGCAACGATCGTGTCCGGTCCTCCGGTCGGGCGAACGCCGTCAACGCGATCGCGGGTGTGCGGCGCCCCGTGCCGGACTCGCGACGTCGGACCTCGGAGACACCCACCACGGATCCGTCCGGCGCGACGATCGGCGAGACGGTGATCGAGACCTCGACGGTCGTGCCGGCTCGAAGCAACGGACACACGCTTGGCGCCTGGCAGTCGGCGTGGCCCTCCGACGGGAGCGCGTGTCGGCGCTGCGCGGCTCCGAGGCGCCAGCACGGCACTTCACTTGCTCCGCCGGATCACATGCGTGAGACGAACAGACCGAAGCCGCGGAGGGGCCCGTGACCGTCGCCGACGTGATCGGCGGCCTCGCATCGTGTGCGTCAGTGGCGAGCTTTGCGCCTCAGGCGTGGCGCGTCGTCACCACGCGCGACGTCAGCGCGCTGAGCTGGAAGATGTACGTCCTCACGGTGGGAGGCTTCGCCCTGTGGACCAGCTACGGCGTCGCGCTCGGCTCGTGGCCGATCATCGTGACCAACTCGCTCTGCCTCGTCCTCTCGGCGTTCATCCTGTCGATGCTGCTCGTACCGGAGAGGCTGCGGGCGAGGCTGGGCGTCCGCGTCGATCCGAGCTCACCGCTCGCTCAGGACCGACGACGGGCGAGCAGCGGGCTCGCGCCCGACGGTCACCGAGCGCACACGCGCCGCGAGCTCCGGAGCAGTGCTCGGACGAGCAGCCGATCGCGCCAGGTGCAGTGAATCGACCGTTCGAGTCGCGCCCGTCTCGACGAACGCCGCACCCCCCATCGACGCTGGGGATTCGGCCGAACGCGACTCGCCCCGAGCGGAGACTCGCGGTCTCCGCCCGGGGCGCCTCGTCAGTTGGGCTCTCGCTCCTCATCGTCACGACGAAAGTCACCCGAGGCCATGAGCTCGTCCCTCCGGGCCGCCATCCGCTCGCCGAGCGCGACGAGCTCGTCCTTCCCGATGAGCTTGCGCACGCGCGGGAACATCTCGTCCTCTTCCTCGCTCGCGTGATGATCGACGAGGTCGAAGACCACCTTCGCGTAGGCGCGGAACTCGGTGCTACCCGCGTCTGCCGCCTCGAGCGCGCTCAGCGCAGCCTTCGCAGACTGGTGCTCTGCGCGAGCCTCGATGCTCTTCACCTCGTCGTCCGACGTCTTCAGTGCTTCTTCGAACGCGGGATAGAAGATCTCTTCTTCGATCTGCATGTGCACCCACAGGGCGGGCGCGACCTTCGCGAGGATCTTCTCCCGCTTGGCCGTCGCGCGCTCGGTGGACTCCTTCAACTCGCGGAGCGCATCGCGCGCCTCGGCGTGCTCGACCTTGAGCATCGCGATGGCGTCCTTCGGGGTCGCCTTGGAGGCGGGCTTGGTGTTGCGGGTCTTGGCGTTCGTGGTCGATGCGGTGTTGGGCATGTCGTGATTGCATTGCAGGGGCGGTGCCAAAAGCCTCGGGGGCGGAGCGACGAAGCACGAGTCAGGTCGCGGCCCAGGGGTCGAGAACCACCTTCACGCAGTCTTCTTCCTTCTTGTTGAAGATCGAGTAGCCGTGCGGTGCCTGCGCGAGCGGGAGCCGGTGCGTGATGATGTCGGAAGCGACGAGATCGCCGCGCACGATCATCTCCATCAGCGCGTCGATGTAGTTGTGCACCGTCGCTTGGCCGCTCTGCACGCGCAGGCCCTTGTCGAGCCACTGACCGAGGGGAAAATTGTCGTACTTCGTGACGTACACGCCCATGATGCTGACGCGGCCGCCGCGCCGCACCGCGCTGAACGCGAGCTCGACGGCGGTGATGCTGCCGCGCTGCAGGTGGAGCACGTTCGAGATCTTCTCGATCACCGATCGATCCGGCTCCATGCCGACGGCCTCGATGCACACGTCCGCGCCGCGTCCGCCCGTCATCGAGCGGATCACCTCCACGGGATCATGCTCCTTGCCGTCGATGATCTCGCAGCCTGCGACCAGTCGCGCCTTTTCCAGGCGGTAGGGGAGCATGTCGACGCCGATGACCTTGGCCGCGCCCATGATCTTCGCGAGCTTCAGCGCCATGAGCCCGACGGGCCCGCAGCCGAACACGGCGACCGTCTCTCCCGGCTGCACCTCTGCCCACTTCAGTCCGGAGTACGCAGTGGGGATGATGTCGGACAGGAACAGCACCTCTTCGTTCTGGAGCTGCGCGGGCACCTTGCGGGGGCCGTAGTCCGCGTAGGGCACGCGCACGTACTGTGCCTGTCCGCCTTGGTAGGGACCGTAGAGATCGGTGTAGCCGAAGAGCGCGCCGCCCTTCTGATCCAAGAGCCCGCCCTCGGGCCCGTAGTGGTCGGGGTTCGACGACTCGCAGTGAGTGGGCAGTGCGTGAGAGCAGAACCAACACCGACCGCACGCGATCGGGAAGGGAATGACGACCCGATCGCCGCGGGCGAGGTTCTTCACCTCGGGGCCCACCTCGACCACCTCGCCCATGAACTCGTGGCCGAGGATGAGAGGCTTCAGCTGCGGGATCGCGCCGTTGTAGATGTGGAGATCGGAGCCGCAGATGGCGGTCGCCGTGACCTTGAGGATGGCGTCGCGCGGATGCTCGATCTTCGGGTCGGGCGCATCGTCGACGGCGACCATCTTCGGGCCGTGGAATACGAGAGCTTTCATGGGGGGGGCTCGCTGGTGGGAGGACCGCGAGGACTGCACGCGGCGGCACGCCCCCTACATGGCGCGTGCCACCGACCGAGACCGACCGAACGGACCTCTGGCGCTCAGCGCGTTGCCGACCCTGGCTCCGCCATGCTGCGGTGGAGCTCTGCGGCGAGCTCGCCCGGTGCGATCTTGCTCATCATCGCCCGGAGCTTGTTGGTGAAGCCCGTGATCACCTCGTGGTCGCCGCGCATCATCGCGTCGAACCCTTGCTTCGCGACATCGTCGGGGTCGTCCTTCTTGGACTGTCCGACCTTCGTGTCCAGCAGGCCCGCGCGCGCGAAGAACTCCGTCTCCGTGGCTCCCGGCATCAGGCACGTCACCGTCACGCCGGTGTCCTTGAGCTCGTTGCCGAGCGCGTACGAGAACGAGTCGATCATCGCCTTGCTGCCGTTGTAGACGGCCTGGAAGGAGCCGGGCATGTACCCCGCGATCGAGCCCGTGATGAGAATCTTGCCGCGCCCCGCCTGACGCATGCGCCGCGCGAGGGAATGGATGAGGTAGAGCGTCCCCGTCACGTTCGTGTCGATCACGTGCCTCACCTCGCGGAACGTCTGATCGAGGAACGCGTGCCCCAGACCGTGGCCGGCGTTCGCCAGCAAGAGCTCGACGCGTCGACCTCGCACCGCATCGATCACGCTGTCGTTGCCCTCGGTGGTGGCCAGGTCGCAGAGCACCACGTCCACGCGCCCGCCCTTGCGCAAGAGCTCCCCACCGACCGCGTCGATCGACGCGTCGTCGGCGGCGATCACACAGTCGTAGCCGGCCTCCGCGCAGAGCAGCGCGAGCGCGCGACCGATGCCCGACGAGGCGCCGGTGATCACGGCCAGTTGGCGCTCGCCCTCGTGCTTCGTCGTCGCTCCGGTCTGGGTCTTTCCGTTCGTCATGCGGGTCTCCTTCAGGTGGGTGAGGCGCCGAACGAGCAACCCTCATGCCCTGCCTTGGCTCCTGGCGTGTGCCTTGCTCAACCGTGCTCTCCAGAGGCACCCCATGCTCCGTCACTCGATCGTCTTCGTCGTCTCGACCGCGGCCCTCTGCCTGCACGCTTCGTCGGCGCACGCCTACGCCGCGCACACGTTGTCGCTATCGGACTGGGAAGTCCTCGTCGCGACCGTCTCGGCATGGCGTCTCGAGGCCCTCTATCCGATGAGCATCGCGATGCTCGGGGCACTCGTGTTGGCTCGTTCGATGCGATGAAAGGATCGCGCCGTGCGCGCCTCGATGCCCCGCACCGAGGCACGATCGCGCGATCGGGGGCGACGCCACCCCCGCCTTTCCGAGGTCGATCGGGGGGCAGTGACCGAGCCGTGACCGGGCACGCGCGTTGCGCTGAGGCCGGCCGCTCCGCACCACGGAGGTGCGGCCTCAAGCACGCACGGAGATCGACGACATGAATCAGCGCAACGGCATTCAGCACGAGGATCGCGGCTACGGCCGCAACGGGAGCGATCGAGATCGCGACACTCACAGCACGCGCCGCAGCGGGATGGACGACCAGCGCACGATGAGCCCGACCACGAGAGAGTCGAGCCGCTGGGAGAGCGAAGGGGGACAGCCCCGTGGCGGTCGCAGCTGGGACGGCGAGAGCCAGAGCTACGGCCAGGGCGATCGCAACCAGGGACGCAGCTACGAGTCCAGCGGTCGTGGCCACGAGCGCGACGACGACAGACTCGAGATGGGCCCGCGCAGCAACATGGAATCGCGCAACTTCGACTCGCGCAACGATCGCGACTTCGATCGGTCCCCGCGCCGCTTCGATCCCGACAGCGCATCGCATGACCGCGATCGAAGCGAACGCGGTTCGCGCGGCTACGGCCGGAATGACTCGGACCGCTACTTCACGCAGGACCGACAGGCGTCGTACTGGCCGGGCAACCACGGCCCCAGCTCGTACGGACCGAACCAGGACTACGGCCGGAGCCGCGACGACCGCGATCTCCCTGGCAACGGCATCGGCCGCGACCGCGACGACTCGCGCATGGGCATGGGCACGGGAGACGGCATGAGCCGCACGGGCAGCGTCAACGACGGCTACGGCTACGGGACACAGCAGTGGAACGGGAGCCGTCAGGGCTCGCAGAGCTACGGCATCGGCAGCTTCGATGGCGGCTACGGCGCGCGGAGCCAGGAGAAGTCGGGCAAGGCGCCGAAGAACTACACGCGCTCGGATGAGCGTGTGCGCGAGGAGGTCTGTGACTCCCTCGCCCAGAGTGGCCACGACTGGAGCGACGTCGACGTCACCGTGAGCAACGGCGAGGTCACGCTCACTGGCACCGTCGCGGATCGCAGCGAGAAGCTCCAGGCCGAGCACCTCGCCGATCGCGTTCGTGGCGTGAACGAGGTCACGAACCAGCTGAAGATCAAGCGCGCGGACGACAGCGCGTCGCGCGCGAGCGCGAGCTCCAGCAAGGACAGCAGCAGCACCACGGCGGACAACAACGGCTCGCGTCGCCGCACGTCCTGATCACACGTGCGCGGCCGCGTTCGCCCGCACGCATCGAAGGAGCTCCTTCGACGCGTGCGGGCGCGCCGCCATGTGGCGCTGCGCCCGCTCCAGCGTTCGCGCCGGGGTGATCGGGATCAGTGCATGTCGGTGCTCTCGTCGATGTCCTCGGCGGCCTCGTCGACGGCTTCACCCGCCTCGTCGGCGGCCATGTCGATGTCGTGCCCTGCACGACGTGCCTCACGATCGATGTCGTGCCCTGCCCGCTCCAGCGGCCCTCGCTCCGGGGCACGCTCACGCTCGCAGGCCGTCGTCATCAGCCCGAGAACCGTCATGAGGACGGCGAGGCTCATTCCACTCTTCGAGGTCATCGGTGTCTCCTTTTTCGCGATGACGCTCGTCACCGCGGAGGGGCGCATAGCGAAGCGCATGCCCACCGGGCGCACAGCGAGCTCTCCCTCGATTGCAGGGTTTTGGTCTCTCTCGCCGACTGCGTCGCAACGCACTGGTGCGCGGTTTCGAACCACTGGGGCGAGCTCGCTCCCTGCGGGACCAGACGTCGTCAGCCTGCCGTGGTGTCGCCGCCGAGGATCGAGAGCACCTCACCCGTGATGAAGCTCGAGTCGGCGTTGGAGGCGAAGAACACGAAGGCCGGCGCGATCTCCTCGGGCTGCGCGGGACGCTTCATCGGAGTCTTGGCGCCGAAGGTCGCGACCTCCTTGGCGGGTCGGTCCGAGGGATTGAGCGGAGTCCACACCGGGCCCGGAGCGACGCAGTTCACGCGGATGCCGCGAGGCACGAGGTTCTTCGCGAGGGACTTCGTGAACGTGTGAATGGCGCCCTTCGTCGACGAGTAGTCCAGGAGCTCTTTGCTGCCCTCGAGGCCCGTGATCGATCCGGTATTGAGGATCACACCGCCACGCGGCAGATGCACCAGCGCCGCCCGCGCCATCTCGAAATACGCCAGGATGTTCACCTCGAAGGTCTTCACCACCTGCTCACGGGGAAGCTCTTCGAGCGACTCCTGGTGCTGTTGGTAGGCGGCGTTGTTGACGAGGATGTCGAGCTTTCCCAACTCCGCCACACAACGCGCCACCACGGACTGACAGAATCGAGGTTTGGAGACGTCGCCCGGCAGGCTCAGGCAGCGACGACCGAGGGCCGTGACCACCTGCGCGGTCTCGAGCGCGTCCGAGGCCTCCTGCGGCAGGTGAACGATGGCGACGTCGGCGCCCTCGCGGGCGAACAGGACGGCCACTGCGCGACCAATCCCGGAGTCCCCGCCCGTGATCAACGCCACCTTGCCTTCGAGCTTGCCGGCGGCGTGGTAGTGCGGCGCGAGGTAGGCGGGTCGAGGATCGAGGGCAGACTCGAGACCTGGTTTGGCCTGGTGCTGCGCGGGAAAAGGAGGTTTGGGCTTCCGCGACGTCGCGCGCGTGCGGGTCGTGGGGCTTCTTGTGTCGCGTGTCTTCGCCATGGACGGAGCGGGGGGCAACGATCAGGCCGCGCCGCGATCCCGCGATCCATTGGAAACGCGAGGAGCTCGGCGGTTCGTGCCGTCACACGTGGGCCCGTCGGACTCACGTGGAGGCCAACCAGGGTAAGGGGCGTTTTTCCACACGATCCCTCGTTGACGTCCGTCGCGCGCTTTGCGAGAACCCGGCGCATGACCACTCGTGAGATCGAAGCTCGTGTCGCCTCCTTCGTCGCCGACCTCGACGCCCTCGTCCGAAAGGCCGCGCTCGAAGCGGTGCAGTCGGCGCTCGGCGGCGGCGCGACGCCCCGCACGTCGAGCCCCTCGAAGAAGGCGGCCGCGCCCGCAGCCAAGGCCTCGTCGGCGCCCCGCGCCGCCAAGAAGGGCGGCAAGCGCGACCCGAACGCGCTCGCCAAGCTCGTCGACGCCGTGAAGGCGCACATCAGCCTGCACCCGGGCGAGGGCGTCGAGGCCATCTCGAAGCACATGGGCGTCTCCTCCAAGGAGATCACGCTCCCGATCACGAAGCTGCTCGCGGACAAGACGATCACGCGCAAGGGCCAGCGCCGCGGCACGCGCTACTTCCCCGCGAAGTGATCTCGGAGTGAGCGCGCGGGCGCTTGCGGAGCCGATGGGTTCGAACCCATCCTCGACGAATGCCGTCGCTCCCCGATCGCCCGCTCGTGCTCGATCGACGCTTCGTCCTCGCGCACGCGACGGCCACGGCGATTCCCTTCCTCGTGCTCGCGACGCTGGGAGGCGCCGCGCTGGCATTGAGCGCCGAAGACCTCGCCCGCCTCTCGATGCAGGACGCCATCCGCCGCGACGGTGTCCGCGCGGAGCATGCGCGCGTCGACATCGAGCGGGACGTGTCGTTGTTCGTGTTCCGCGCCCGTCGCTACGAGGTTGCGTTCGAGGATGCGCACGGAGAGGCGCATCGGGCGCGTGTACGCGAGCACGATGTCTCGATCGCGCCGCTCGTCGTCACGGGCCCGCCCGACGTCCGGTACGACGCGCGCGATCCGTCGCGCATCTCGGTGGGCTTCGCACACCAGAACGTCCGCGCGCAGCACGCGGCGGTGGCGCTCCTCGCGGCTGTGGGCGTCGCGTTCCTCGCGCTCGCGGGGTGGGCGCTCGCGCGTGTCTCACGCGGGCTGCGTCATGCGCGCGATGCCTCGCGTCGCCTGGACGCTGCGAGCGGGACCGTCGTGTCGATGGAGCGCTCGTTCGACTCGCGCGGCGAGCCCACGGGTGAGCTGCGCCTCGTGCTCGCGCTCGAGCGTCGCGTCCGCGAGTCGCACGACACGTATCGGTCGCACGACGCATCGAGCGAGGCGCGCGTGATCGATGCGCGCTCCCCGCGCCTCGATCTCGTGACGCCCGCACACGATCCGCCGATCTTCCTCGATCCTTCGGGCACGCGCGTGTTGCTCGCGACCACGGCGCGGGGTGAGCCCGTGCTCGTGCGCCGAAGCGGTCATCCGTTCGTGCTGACCGACGAAGAGCGCGATGCGCTGACGGCGGGCTCCTTCGGCCCGCCGTCCACGCGATAGCAACGGCGTGATCAGCCGATCCCGGCGTGGTCAGTAGATCTCGCCACCGAACCCGAGCAGACCCACGACGCCCCAGCGGTCCGCGTCGAGCAGCGTCGGGTGGACGTCGAGCGAGATGCCGAAGCCAGTGCGCGACCGAGTTCGGTCGTAGGCGCCACCGAGCACGATCGCCATGCGGAAATCCGCGCCGAGGTAGGGACCCGACCGCGAGCACGCGACCTGACCCGGGTCGGAGTCGCAGCCCCACCAGAAGTCGAGCGAGGGACCGACGCCGAACTGGAAGACGCTGGCCGCGGTGAACTCGACCATCGCGGCGTGGAACGCAACGCCGGCGAACTCGCCGGTACCGTCGATGTAGCGGCCGACGAGGTACTGACCCTGGACCATCAGCGCGACGTGCTCGCTGAGCTGGACGCCCACGCGCGGCGAGACGCCGCCGACGCCGCCCTCGAGGTCACCGACGAAGCCACCACCCACACCGCTCACGCCGAAGCGGAGACGCGGGGCGAGCCAACGGTGCTGTGCTTCCGCATCGCTGGGCGCAGCGAGCGTGCCGAGCGCGAGCAGACCTGCGAGCGTCGACATCGCGAGGAGCGAGCGCTTGGACGAGGCGGCGACGGGGTGAGGACGAGCGAGCATGACGATTCTCCTTGAGCGGGTCGTGCCCGCGTCGTGTTGTTCGCCTCGTCGTTTTCAACCTCCGTGCCGGGCCGTTGCGCGCTCGCTTCGCCCTCTCGAAGCGTGGTTCGTGGCGTCCGTGCGTCACGCGGCGTGCACGCGTGGCGATCACGCACGATCGCTCAACGACGAACGTCTGCCGTCACCGCGTGCACCATCGCGACGAGCGTCGAGGGCTCGAGCGGCTTCACGAGGTGCGCGGCGAATCCTGCTGCGTGAGAGCGATCCATCGACTCGGGCTCGCGATGACCCGTGAGTGCGATGGCGCGCAACCCCGGCGCGAGAGAGCGCAGGTCCTCGGCGAACTCGGCACCGTGACCGTCGGGTAGATCGAAGTCGGCGAGCAGGAGATCGGGCGCGCCGTGATCGTCGACGATCTCTCGTGCGGTCTGGAGATCGTGCGCGGACATCACGCTCGCACCTCGAGCACGGAACATCTCGCCGAGCGCCTCGCGAAGATCCGGATCGTCTTCGAGGATGAGGAGGCGAAGGCCGCGCAGTGACTCCGTGGGCTCGTACATGAGTGCTCTCGATTTGGAAGGGTGAGCGAGGAGAGTCGCGGGCTGCACGCGAGTCGCGCGCAGCCCGCCCGTGAGGATCGGCCCGGCTACCTCACGCGCGTGCGGGCCGGCCCATGCCCACGATGAGGCCCAGACAGAGCACCGCGCCCACGAGGCTCCCGAGGAAGCTCGCCGGATGAGCGGAGCCCAACGGATGGCCGGTGAGCAGGCTCGCGAGGAGGCCGCCCACGACGGAGCCGGCGACCCCGAGGACCGTCGTGGCGGTGATCGACATCGACTGACGACCAGGCACGAGCAGGCGCGCGCAGAGACCGACGACGAGGCCGAACACGATCCAGGAGAGGATGGTCACGATGAGCATGCGTCACTTCCTTCGGTGCTTCGTTTCCTGTTCACGGCGAGGGCGCGCGACGATCTGCGGTCAGCGCTCGGTCGACTCGTCGATGTCTTCGCCGAGGTCCTCGACCGAGTCGTCGATGTCTTCGACGGTGTCGTCGATCTCGTGACCGATGCGCTCGATGCCCTGCGGCTCTCGGCGCTCCTCGCAGCCGACGACGAGCGCCGACGAAGAGACGAAGAGGGAGGCGAAGGCCAGAGTCGAGAGAGTGCGAAGGGGGGACATGGGCTTTCTCCGAGTGGGTGTGAGGGACGAGGTGGATTGAGCAGCGGCCATGCCAGGCGCGGATGCGAGGGGGCGTTCACGACGCGCGAACGGTGGATCGCGTGCGCAGGCAGCCCCCGAGGGCTGGGCGCGAGGCGCGAGGGTTTCGGCCGACCTGGTGCACTTGGCCACGCCTGCGGCAAAGAAGCGTCGCTCGGTGCGCACGTGCCGTGCGCGGCACATCGTGTGCTGGTCGCTCGGTGTGGCCAGACGCACGAAATGGTCGTGGCGTTCCTCGGCCGCTCACGCAGACTGCGAACGCTCATGATCGACGTTCTGGTGATCGACGACGACGAGGTCGACCGCCTCCAGGCGGAGCGACTGGCCAAGCGCACGCGGCTTCCCCTCCGCATTCGCACCTCGGGAACGGCGGAGGAGGGTCTGGCGGCCGCGATTGCCTCGCCTCCGCACGTGATCCTGCTCGACATGAACATCGGCGCCGCGTCCGGTGAAGAGACGGTTCGTGAGCTGCGGCGCGCGGGCGTGGACGCAGCGATCATCCTCCTCACGGGTACGACGGATCCGGAGCGTGTTGCGGACGCGATCGCCGCGGGCGCTATGAAGTACGTGCCCAAGTCGGCGCTCGACATCACGCGCCTCGAGCAGGCGCTCCTCAGCGGCTCACGTGTGACCATCGCGGAACGCACCGCCGCGACGATGCAGCGCGCGTCCGAGCGACGCTCACGACAGCTCGAGCAGCTCGTGGAGGCGAGTGTCGGCATCGCGTCGGTGAGCACGATCGAGCACACGGCCGAGCGAACGCTCGCCGCGGCGCGCACGATGTTCGAGACCGACGCGCGAGTCGACGCGGTCGTCACCGGGATCGAGTCGATCCACCACACGCTCTCGTCCGCCGAGCCGCTCTCGGTGTCGGAGAGCGTGCGCGCCGAACAGATGGGCGCTCACGTCGAGCTGCAGCTCGGACGCAGCCTCCAACCCGACGAGCGTCTGCTCGCCACCGAGCTCGCACGGATCGCGGTGGGCAACGTGAGGACCGTCGCGCTCATGCGCGAGGCGCAGGCCGCCGCGCGCGATCGACAGGACATCGTCGCCGTCGTCTCGCACGATCTCCGCACGCCGCTCCAGAGCCTCTCGCTCGGCATCGACACGCTGAAGCTCGGCCTCTCGAACGGGCGCAACCCGAGCGATCTCGTGTCGACCACCGAGCGCATGCGCCGCTCGGTCGGCTCGATGGCGCGCCTGCTCGGCGACCTCCTCGACGTGAGCCGCATCCACGATCGTGCGCTGCGCGTGCAGCCGCGACCCACCGAGCTCGACCCGACGCTCAACGAGGTCAAGGACGTCCACCTCCCGATCGCAGAGTCCAAGGGACTGACGCTGCGTGTGGAGCCTTCGGGTCTGAGGCTGCCCATCGATGCGCAGCGCATCGGGCAAGCGCTCACCAACCTCGTGTCCAACGCCCTCCGTCACACCAGCACCGGCGGCATCGTGTTGCGTGCACGAACGCGTGGCTCGGTCGTGCGTGTCGAGGTCGAAGACACGGGCCCCGGCATCGCGCCCGAAGTGCAGCAGCGTCTGTTCGAGCGCCTCTATCAGGACACCTCGAGCTCGAAGTCAGGCGCGCTCGGCCTCGGTCTCTACATCGTGCGCGGCATCGCAGAAGCCCACGGTGGACGCGCAGGCGTCGAGAGCACCGTGGGCAAGGGCAGCTGCTTCTTCCTCGAGCTACCGACCGAGGCGAGCACCGCTCAGGGCATCTCGACGAGCGCCCAGTAGCGGTTCATCGCGCTCATCAGATCGACGAAGCCATTGAAGGACACGGGCTTGAGCAGGTAGCCCGCGACCCCGAGGTCGTAGGCCTCCACGCGATCACGGTCGTCGTTGGACGTCGTGAGCACGACGACGGGCGTCGCCTTCAGCAGCGGATCCTTTCGCATCTCGGCGAGCATCTCGAGCCCGTTCATGCGGGGCATGTTGATGTCGAGGAGCACGAGGCGGCGCTCCTTCGGCATCGTGTCGCCGCGGAGCATCGCGAGGCCCTCGATGCCGTCGCCCGCAAAGAACAGCTGGTTCGCGATGCGACCGCGCTCGAACGCGCGCTGGATGTTCTTCACGTCGACGACGTCATCCTCGACCACGAGGATGTGCGTGAGGCGGTCGGTCGTCACGATGTCGCTCCTTCGGGCCCTCTGTCGGGCCGAGTGTCTGGCCTAGTTGTCTGGCCTAGTTGTCTGGCCTAGTTGTCTGGAGAGTGGGGCGCCGGCACCGAGAGCGCAGGCCAGGTGAAGACGAAGGTCGCTCCCTGACCGGGCTCGGACTCTACGCGGACGTTCCCGCCTTGTCCCAACACGATCTTCTTCACGATGGCGAGCCCGATGCCCGTGCTCTCCACCTTGTCGCGAGGGTTCAGCGTCTGGAAGATCTCGAAGATCTTGTCGTGGAATCGGGGCTCGATGCCCGGCCCGTGATCACGCACACGCACCTCCACGAAGCCTGGATCGGAGGGCCGCCACGACACCTCGACCGGCTCTGGTGTCTCGCCCGCGTGCTTGAGCGCGTTGCTCACGAGGTTCTGGAGCACCTGCGTGATCTGCGTCCGGTCGGTACGGAGCAAGAGATCCTCGCCTCGGTGGACGACCCGCTCGGGCGCGACGCCGAGGAGGCCGCGGACCTCGTCGACGATGCGCGACAGCGAGACGCTGTCGGTCGTCGCGCTCCGGCCCGCGCGCGAGTAGACGAGGATTCCCTCGATGAGCGTGTTCATGCGCTCGGTGCGCTGCTTGAGGAGCTGGACGTGCTCCATCACGGACTTGGGCGCGTCGGCGCCCAGATCCTCCTCGATCCATCCTGCGAGGTTGCTGATCGCGCGCAGTGGTGCCTTGAGATCGTGCGACGTGACGTACGCGAACTGATCGAGGTCGCGGTTGCGACGCTCGAGCGCGGTCATCGCGAGCGCCCGCTCGCGGTTCGCGCCCGCGAGCGCCGTGTTGGTCTCGGCGAGCTGCTCGTTCTGGCCCGCGAGCGCGCGCGTCAGCGCCTCGAGGCGTTCCTTGCGCTGACTCAGCTCCGTGCCCTGCGCAGTGAGGCGCTCGTTCTGCGCGGCGATGAGGACGATGTCGTTCCGAATGCCCGCGGCGAGCAAGAGGATGAACGCCACGATCACGACCGACCCGATCACGTTGACCAACAGCGCGCGCTCGGCGGACTCGAGGCGCACCTGCTCTGCAGTGCGGCGGCGCAGACGCTCGATCACCTCGAGGGCGGCCACGTCTTCGCGCACGCGATCCATCGCCACTTTGTTCCCTGCCATCAGCGCGCGGGCCTCGCCGAAACGATCGGCGTTCGCATGCTCGATCGCGTCATCGAGCAGCTGGATGGCGTGGGCCACGTCGCGGTCGAGCGCGGACAGATCCTCGGCCTCGAAGCGATCGCGGAGGGTCCCCAGCGTCAGCTCGAGGGCCTCGTGTGACTGGTCGTAGGGCTCGAGGTAGCTCGGGTCCCGCGTGATCAAGTAGCCGCGCTCGCCCGTCTCGCTGTCCACCATCGCGGTGAGCAGCAGCTGGAGGGTGATCGATGTGTCGTACGACGCCTGGACCTCGCCCGCGGCGGCGGCGCGCGCGCCATCGAAGTAGCGCGCGGTGCCCGTCATCATCGCGACCATGAGCGCGATCACCACGAGGGCCGCGATCTTCGGGCGGTAGGAGGGAGAGATGTCGGGGGCGTTGGGCTCGGTCATCGCAGCGGAGGAGGTCGGACGCGGAACAGGGTGTCGGATGTCGCCATGGCAAGCGAGAGGGCCATTCCGCCTTCGCGACGTCGATCGGTGAACCGTCGGGGCAGTGTCCGCCTGCTTCGCCCCGCGTGAGGCGGCCGGGCACACGCCAACGGGCCCGATTGCGCCGTCCTTCCCTGGCACGTCGTTCGCTCAGCATCGTGCAGGAGGTTCGTCATGGCCCGCTCGCTCACCTGGTCCGCACTCTTCGCGCTCGTCGTCGCCCTCGCTCTGCCGCTCGCGAGCGGTCCGGCGGCGATCACGACGGCTGTCGCGCAGGACGTGTCCGCGGTGCCCGTGACCGCGCAAACGGGTCGACGCGTGGTGGTCGTGATCGAGAATCTCCGCAGCGGACGCGGACAGGTGCTCGGCGGCCTCTACACCAACCCGCGGGTGTGGCTGCGGGAAGGTCACGCCGCTGCGGACTGCACCGCGCCGATCCGCGCCGGTCGCGCGGAGTGCGTGTTCGAGAACGTGACCACCCCACGCTTCGCGTTCGCGGGTATGCACGACGAGGACTCCGACCGGGAGCTCGATCGCGACGCGCTCGGACTGCCGCAGGAGGGATACGCCTTCTCGAACGACGCCCGCGAGCCGTTCGGACCTCCGTCGTTCGCCGCCGCGGCCTTCCAGCGCGACCGGCTGGTGGTCCACGCCCGTTACGGCCTGTGAGCGCGCTGTGGCAACATGCCACGGACGCGCGGCGACCCGTGGCACGTAGCACCACGTCCGCTGGCAGCGACATCCCGAGATCACACCGATTTCGACCGAAATTCGCCCCGTGGCACCTGCGCTCACCCCCGGACCGACCTGTGCACAGTCCCCCCGCATGACCGGACGAACGAACCCCACGAGCAACATCCTGATCGTCGACGACGACCTCGACGCCGCCGAGACGGTCGCCGAGTCCCTGCGCGCGCGCGGCTTCCGAGCGACCCCCGAGGTGAACCCGGCCGAGGCGCTCAACGACGCGATGAAGGATCAGTTCGACGTCGTCGTGACGGATCTCCAGATGCGCTCGCTCGATGGCCTGGCGCTCTGCGAGCGCATCGTCGGCGCACGCCCCGATCTTCCGGTGGTGGTGATGACGGGCCACGCGAGCGTCGACGCGGCGGTCGGTGCGCTGCGCGCGGGCGCGTTCGACTTCATCGTCAAGCCAGTCGATCCCGAGATCCTCGCGCTCACGGTCGAGCGTGCGGTCCAGCACCACCAGCTGCACAGCGAGGTGCATCGTCTCCGCTCGGAGGCCGCGATCAGCACGGGGTCCTCGAAGCTCCTCGGCGAGAGTCCCGCGATGCGCCGCGTGCAGGAGATCATCCGCCGCATCGCGCCTACGCAGGCCACCGTGCTCGTCACCGGCGAGAGCGGCACCGGCAAAGAGCTCGTGGCCCGCGCGATCCACGAGTCGAGCGGTCGCGCCGACGGTCCGTTCATCGCGATCAACTGCGCGGCCGTTCCCGCGACGCTGCTCGAGAGCGAGCTCTTCGGCCACGCCAAGGGTGCCTTCACGGACGCGAAGGTGCAGCGTCGCGGCCTCTTCCTCGAGGCGCAGGGCGGAACGCTCTTCCTCGACGAGATCGGCGAGATGCCGCTCGAGATGCAGGTGAAGCTGCTGCGCGCCCTCCAAGAGCGCACGGTGCGGCCGGTCGGTGGCAACCAAGAGATGCCCTTCGACGCGCGCGTCGTGGCGGCGACGAACCGCGATCTCGAGAAGGAGATCGCGGAGAAGCGCTTCCGCGAGGACCTCTACTACCGCGTGAACGTGTGCTCGGTGCCGGTGCCGTCGCTGCGCGAGCGTGAGGGCGACGTGCCGCTGCTCGCGCGCACGTTCGTCGAGCGCTTCGCCAAGAAGCACGAGAAGGCAGTCAAGGGCATCGCTGCTCCCGCGCTCGCGAAGATCGTGCAGTACGACTGGCCGGGCAACGTGCGCGAGCTCGAGAACGGCATCGAGCGCGCGGTGGCGATGGCACAGCACGATCAGCTCGTCGTCGAGGATCTGCCCGAGCGCGTGCGCGCGTACCGCCCCGAGGGCGGTGGCTCGTTCCTGCCCTCGACCGTCGCGGAGCTCGTGACGATGGAAGAGCTCGAGCGTCGCTACGTCGACCACGTGCTCAAGCTCGTGAAGGGCAACAAGTCTCGTGCGGCGCGCGTGCTCGGCTTCGACCGACGCACGCTGTACCGCCGGCTGGAGAAGACTGCCGACCCGACGGGCGCTGTCACGGAAGGCGGCGCCGAGCCGATCGAGGCGGACGACGAACCGATGGAGGCGACGAAGGTCCCGGCCGTGCGTCCCGAGATCCCGAAGGAGCCCGCGTCAGGCCCGATCAGCGTGCGACCGATCGCCTCCGACGGTGCTTCGACGCGAAGCGGCAAGTCGATCCTCGTCGTCGACGACGATCGCGACTCGCTCGAGCTCTTGCAGCTCGTGCTCGAGGCCAAGGGCTACGCGGTGCAGACGGCCTCGGGTGTGGCCGAAGCCATGCGCACGCGCGGGGTCGATGTGGTGCTGACGGATGTGCAGCTGGGCGATGGCTCGGGCAGCGCGCTCGTGGGTCGCTTCGGCAAGGCCCCGGTGATCGCGATCTCCGGGGCAACGCGTGCGGACGACCTGGGCTTCGACGCGTGGCTCTCGAAGCCAGTGTCGCTCGAGCGCCTGACGCAGACGCTCGATCGCTTCCTACCGCCCACCAGCCCCGAGCCCCAGGTCGCGGCGAGCTGACTCTCCCGCCCCACTCGCGCTCGATGCGGGCGCGTCCGTGGCATGCGTCTTTCGAGCGGATGGCTTCGTGGTGATCCACGAGGACACGCCGGGGGCCGAGAGCTTCGTTCCGCGCGGGGCGGCGCTGCCCGTGCTCGCAAGCGCAGTGCAGCAGTGTCGTGGGTGTCCCCTCCATCGCAAGGCAACCCAGGCTGTGTTCGGCGCGGGCCGACCGCAGCCCTCGATGGTGCTCTTGGGTGAGCAGCCAGGAGAACAGGAAGACCGTGAAGGCCTCCCCTTCGTCGGGCCCTCGGGTCGCGTGCTGCGAGAGCTCTTGATCGCAGCGGACATCGATGTCGAGGACGTGTTCCTCACCAACGTCGTCAAGCACGTGTACGTCGAGAGCCACGGTCGACGCCGCGTTCATCGTCGACCCCACGGCGCCATGGTCGCTGCGTGTCGACCGTGGCTCGAAGAGGAGCTCGCGCGCACCAAGCCGCCGGTCTTGGTGTGCCTGGGCGCGATCGCGACCCGCGCGATCCTCGGCAAGGACGTGCGCGTGACGCAGGCCTCGGGCGCGACGTTCTCGACGACGATCGCGCCCGTGGTGATCGCGACGTTGCACCCGAGCGCGCTGCTCCGAGCCCGCACGCCGCGGGCGCTCGCCGACGCCCGCTCGAGGATGCTCGACGATCTCGCGCGAGCGCGTTCCCACGCCGCGCGTGGACGCTGAGCTCGTCGATGACGACACGCCTCACACGTCACGGCCGCTCGACTGCGACGCCGTTCCGCAGCTTCCACGCGCGTGACGCGACGCGACGCGTCGTTCAGTGCTCGCTGCTCGTCTCCGCGCTCGGCAGCGCGCTCGACCCGACGGGCACGAGCCATGCGGGAAGCTCGAGGGCGAGCGCGCGCACGAGACCGCGCGTCAGCGTGGGCACGTCTCGCAGCGAGCAGCGACGCGCCGAGAGGGCGAAGCCGAGCGAGATCCCGAAGCTGACGGCGAGGTTGCACGCACCGATCAGCCCGATGCCCGCGAGCGTACGCGCGAGGTCGATGCCGTCGGGTCCGAGCGTGGCCATCGCGAGGCCGAGGTTGGCCGACGCGAAGCTCACGTGCCGGATGTCGATCGGCAGTCCCACGAGCGCGCCCAACGTGCCGGTCATCCCGAGGAGGAAGCCGAGCACCACGGAGCCCGCGACCGTGCCGCCCGAGCGCTCGATGGAGCGTCCGAACCTCTGGAGGCGCTCGGCCCCGAGAAGCCGCTCGAGCGCGCTGCTGCGCGCGATGCGTATCGCCGCATGGCGCGCGCTGAGCGATGTACCGACGTATCCGGCGACGAGGCCGGAGAGCGAGAGGTAGATCCCCGTAAGCACCGCGTGAGGAATGGCCAGGCTCGCGAGCGGATCGAGCTCGGCCACGAGATGGCGTGCTTTCTCCTCGGTCACGAGCGCCACGTCGCCCGCGTGGAAGAGCCACGCGAGCCCGAAGGCGGCGGGCGCGGCCACGAGACAATTGCCGAGGATGGCCGCGAGCTGACTGCGGGACAGAGCCTGGATCGTCTCGATCAGACGACGCGCCTCGCGCGGCTTGGTGGCATCGATCGAGCTCGCGAGCGCGGCCGCGGTCATCGCGGGTTGTTTCGTCGCGATGGTCATCCCCAACGCGCCGACGATCACGAAACCACCTGCGTAGTTCAGCGAGTAGCCGAGCGCCTCGAGCAGCGGCGGCGCGTGGAGCGCTGCGATCGACACCTTGGTCGCCGCCATGCACGCGACGACCAGACCCGCACCGCCCGCAGCGATCCACATCCTGGCCCACTCGCCGCGGGTGCGCGCGATGTAGTGCTCGCCCGTGCGCGCGGAGCGCGAGGCGATCTCGGTGCTCACCAGCCTCGAGCCGCGGAGAAGGAGCGGCGCGATGCGCTCTCGCTCGGCCTGCGCGACGACCAACCGCCGAACGAGCTCTGCGCGCGCGGTCCACACGCCTTCGTTCTCGACGAGGCAGGAGAGCAACGCCGAGGCGCGATCGAACAGGTCGTCCAAGCGCTCGAGCTGGTAGGTCATGCTCAACGTCACGCCAGTGCGCGGCGCGCGACGTCGGAGGCGCCCGATCGCGTCGCGACACTGCGACAGCATCACGAACGCGTGCGAGACGTCTGGGCTCGGTGCGTCGGCATCGTTCACGAACGCCTCGCGGATCGTGCGCGACGAGAGCGAGATCTCCGAGGCGAGCGCGAGGAACGGTGACTCGTGATCGCGGGCCTCCGGATCGAACCGGCCGAGCTCGGGCTCTTCACCCGCGGCCGCGATGCGGTGACCCACGAGCTCGAGCGCACGCAACGTCCCGAAGAGGAGGGGACGTCGAGGGTCCAGAGGAGCGAGCGCCTTCACGAGGTCGAGCAGCAATGCCGGATCGATCTCGGTGACCCACTTCGCGTCGGCCGGCTCGAAGAGCTCGGCGAAGATCTCGCGCAGGTCGTGGGGTGGATGCTCGGAGGGCAGGATGCGCGCGACGAGCCTCGCCCGCAGCTCCTCGAAGATCCCGTGATCTGCGAGCACACCGAGCTCCGCGAGCGCGCCGCTCACGTACGCCGACGCGGCGATGCGCGCGACGTAGCGACGGATCGCCTCGGCGCGGACGGGGTCCTCGGCGATGGACGCGAGGAACATGGAGGCGACGTGCTCCCGTCGTCGTGCAGGTGCAGCCCGCAGCGCGCGGACGATGCGCGCGAGCGGCTCGAGCGACGGAAGCATTCCATCGTCGTCGCGTCGGCCCTCCGCCGCGAGCGCCTCGATGTGCGCGTCGAGCGCGCGGCGAAGGACGTGGTCGTAGCGAAGGGCTGCGGCCGGGGCGGCGATCGTCGAAGAGGGCTCCATCGGGCCGCAGCGAGCAGAAGACGTGCCGTGCTCGTCATCACGCAGGGACGGTGACTCGCGTGAAGCGAACGTGCGTGGGCGCGCGAGTGAGGCAAGTCCGCACACGCGTCGCGTGAGCGCTCGCTGAGCGCAGGCAACGTGTCGTCGACGCACGATCCGCGTGGCACGCCCGCTGCGACGTCGGTCGTATGCAACACGTCCGCGCCCGTCGTTCTCTTCCCGCGAGGAGCATCGTGCTCCTCGTCCTCGCAGTCGCTGGCCTCGGCTGCGAGTGCGAGGCTTCACGCGCGCCATCACCGGCTCGCGAGTCGACGCACGAAACGCCTGATTCCGTGGGCGATCGGCGCGATCGGCGCGAGCCCGCCGAGGCACCTCCTGCCGGCTCGGGCATCCGGCAGCGACGTCGAGAGACGCGGGAGGACGGAACGCAGGCCGCGGGCGAGTGGCTCGAGGACTTCGCGCGGGAGTGACGCGACGAGCTTGGCACGACGACTGCTCTACTCCTCGGCGAAGGCTCGATTGGAAGGCCCGAGCCGCCGGTCGCACGAACGCGTGCGCCACGGGCACGGCTGCGTGTCTTCCACCCACGAAAGAGGAAATGACCATGACTCGCGCAACGATGACGTTCTTCCTGCTCGCCTCGCTCGGCGGCGCCGGCTGCGTCCAGGAGATCGACCAGGCCGTGGACTGCGCCAACCTGTGTGGCCGCTACGCCGACTGTTACGACTCCAGCTACGACCGCGGCGCCTGCCGCGACCGCTGCAACGAGTTCGTCGACAACGACGAGCGCGCCGCGAACGACTGCGACACGTGCCTCGACGACCGCGCGTGCACCGAGAACTTCGCGTGCTCGGACGAGTGCTTCGGCCTCCTCCCCTGAGCGCCCCACGCATCCAGACCCTCAACGAATCACAGGAGATCGTCATGCTCTACTACGCCATCGTGTTCTTCGTGCTCGCCCTCGTCGCCGCGCTCTTCGGCTTCGGCGGCATCGCCGCCGGCGCCGCGACCATCGGCAAGGTGCTGTTCGTCGGCTTCCTCGTGATCGCGGTCGTCTCGCTCGTGGCGGGCCGCAAGCCGCCGATCGAAGGCTGACCGACCTCGAACGAGAACCCGACGCGAGCACGGGCCCGAGAGGCTCGTGCTCGCGTCGCGCTCGTTCCGTCGCCCCGCGATGGCATTCGACCGCCAGCGCACATCGCGCTCGACGCCAGCGTCGCGATTCAGCGCACGAGCGCGCGCAGCAGCGCCGACGCGAACGGCGTGATGCCACGGGGACGCGCGCCCGGCTCGACCGACAACGCGAGGGCGAGCAGGACGTCGACGTCTGGCGACACGCCGCGGTGCGCCGCGACCATCGGCTCGAAGGTGGGACCGGACCGTGAGGCGATCGGCTTGTCGTGCGCCCGCGACCCCGTGAGGATCTCGTGCGCAGTGACGGCGAACGCGTAGAGGTCGTCCGCCGCCGACGGACCGCCCCCGTTGCGTCGCTCGGGCGCCATGTACGCGGGCGTTCCCTCGATGCCGAGCCCGCTGGCGAGGCACCCGACGTCGATGAGCTTCACGCAACCGCGCGCGTCCACGAGCACGTTCGAGGGCTTGAGATCACCGTGCGGCGTGCCGGCGTCGTGCATCGCGGCGACGCCCTCGGCCATGCCTGCGATCACCTCGCGCGCGAACACCAGCGGCAGGTAGCCACCGGACTCCTTGATCCGGACGCTCAGATCCGCCCCGTCGACGAGCTCCATCACGACGAACGGCTCGCCGCGGTGCGTGTCACAGCCGTGGATGCCGACGATGCGTGGATGGTGGAACGCGGCCAACGCACGCGCCTCCGCCACGAGCGCCGTGCGGAGGTCCTCGCGTTCCGAGAGCTCGGGCCGCAACATCTTGATCGCGACGCGGCGCGAGAGGGTCAGGTCGAACGCCGCGTAGACGCGCGAGACCCCGCCCTCGCCCACCAGCGAATCGAGGCGGTGAGTCGTCCCGACGAAGCGACCGCTCTTGGGTAACCAAGAGCCATCCGCCTCGGGCACACAACGCTCCGGACGCGTGGGGCGCCCGCGAGCCGTGTCCTTCACGCCGTTCATGCGAGCCATGCGTCTCCGGAGCTACCAGGCACGAGCAGGATCGATCGGCGGCTCGGCGGCGAGCTCGCGGTCGGCGAGTTCGCCCCGCGCGGCGCGCCGAGCCGAACCGACTCGGCGCGCCGCACGTGGGCGCGAGACCGTGCACGTGGGGATGCACGACCCCGCGCAGTCGTCGGCTCACGCGCTCACGCGTGCGACAGCTTCTTGCCCGCCTCTTCGAGGGTCTTGCCCGCAGCCTCGAGCTCGGCGCCGATGCGCTTCTCGACGTCGGTGCGCACCTCCGCGACCTTGGCCTGCACGTCGCTCGCGGCGTTCTGCACCTTGGACTGCGCCTCGGCCATCTTGTTCTGCACCTCGGCGCGAGCGTCTTGGACCTTGGCCTGCGCGGTCTCGGCCGCGTCCTTGGCCGCGTCGCCCGCGCGACGCGCCGCCGACTCGATCGATGCACGCACCTCACCAGCTGCGTGCGTGATCTTCTCCTTGGCGCCCTCGAGCGTCGTGACCGGCGCGGCGCTCGTCGCCTGGTCGCGCTTGGTCTCGGGCGTGCTCGCCTTCGCGTCAGGCCGCGCGCGCTCCGAGCCGCCACGGTCCTTCTTGTTCTTCGAGTCGCGCTTCTGCGTGTTCGGCATGGGTCTCTCCGTCGAGGGTCTCGTCTCGGGCGAAGGGCTCCGGCCCCGCGCCATGTCGGGCGATCGGTCAGCGAATGCTGGCGACCACCGCAGTCACGTTGTCGGGCGCGCCGCGCTCGATCGCGGCCTGCACGAGCGCGTCGCTGGCCTCGCGCGGATCCTTGGCGCCCCAGACCAGCCGCGCGATCGTGACCTCGTCGACGACGCCGTGGAGGCCATCGCTCGAGAGCAGGATCCGGTCTCCCGACGCGAGCTGCATGGAGACGAGGTCCACGACGGGCTTCTCGTTGGTGCCGCCGATCGCGTTCGTGAGGACGTTCTGGTGAGCGGCCGGATGACCGAGGGCCTCGAGATCCGCGGCCAGCGTGTGGTCGCGCGTGAGTCGCTGCACCGATCCGTCGCGCACGAGGTACGCCCTCGTGTCGCCGACGTGCGCGACGACGCCGCGCATGTCGTGCACATAGACGGCGGTGAACGTGGTGCCCAGACGTCGAGGCAGATCCTTGCGCTCGGCCACCTCGTGGAGGCGGTCCTGGCAGCGCGCCGCGATCTCGGTCAGGTCGCGGGCCAAGAGCGCGTCGCCCTCGGGCGTGCCGAACGTCAGCCACGGCATCTCCGCGAGCGAGTGCGCAGCGAACGTGTCGAGCACGACGGCGCTGGCCACGTCGCCAGCGCCCTGCCCTCCCATTCCGTCCGCGACGACGAGGAGCGTGCCCTGCGGCGTCCAGAGCTCCCGCGTCGCGTGCGGGATGCTCGCCCCTTCGATCGTCATCCAGCGACCGAGCCGCGCGATGAGGAACTGGTCTTCGTTGCGCGAGCGCACGAGACCGACATCCGTGCGCCCGGCCGCATCGAGCGTCGTGCGCGACTCCACGGTGGGAGGCGAGCTGTCGCCGCGCAGGGTCGGAAGCGTCTGGTCGCCTCGTATGACGGACATCATTGGGGGGCTCCTCGTGACTCGCGGCGCCCCGTCTCGCGGAGCGCCGCAGATGATCGATCCGGTGGGTGAGCTCAGCTCGACTCCGCCACGGCGGTCACGGTCGCGCTGCGCTCGAGCGGCCAGAGCGGCTGGCTCTGGAGCGAGCCCTCCTCGCCATAGCTGCGGATCACGAACTGCGTGGTGCAGCCCTGCTCACGCAGGTAATCGGCGACGGCGCGGGCACGCGTTCGGCCGAGCGACAGGTTCGTCTCCTCGTCGCCAGCCGGATCCGTCATGCCGGCCACGTAGATCGTGTCGATCTCGTGGTTCGTGAGGCACGTCGCGAAACGAGCGAGGCGCGCGCGCGCGGCATCATCGAGCTCGGCCGAGCCAGAGGCGAAGAACACCTGCGACTCGCCGCACACCGACTCGTCACCCGATGACGGCGTGGTCGCGACGGTCTCGGAGCTGGACGCCGTCGAGCGATCGTTGTGCGAGCAGCCGATTCCCGCGAGCGCCGTGACGACAGTGAAGAAGGTGAGCGTGAGCTTGGACATGGGTCTCTCTCCGTGTTCTGCGCCGGCGGTTCGTCCGCCCAGCGGGACCGGATAGAGCGAGCGTCGTGCCACCGCGAACGCCCCATGTGCGGGCCCCAGCGCGAGGCCGTGGCGCCCAGGTGTGGCGATCACGCGAGCGCACACCCGCAAAACGAGGCGGCGCTGCCGCGCATGCGTCAGCCGCGACGCAGGTAGAGCGCCCAGTACCCGCACCACGCGCCGTAGCTCGCGGCGTGGGCTCGGAGCTCACGCTCGCTCTTGGCTCCGTACACGCGACGCGCCGCATCGAGGATGGGATCGCTCGCGCTGGCGAGCCTCTCCATGCGGCCGAGGCCGCGGAAGAGCACGAACGCGGAGGACCACGGACCGAGGAAAGGCAGCCTTCGCAGCTCGGACTCGGCGGCATCGATCGGCATCGTCAGGAGCGATCGCTCGAAGCTCGGGTCCGAGAACGCGTGAGCGATCGACACGATGGCCTCGGCGCGCGCACGGTCAGGCACCCGCGACGCCACGACACGCACGTCCGTGAGCCTGCTCGCCTCGGGGAACGCGCAATGGGTCGTTCCGTCGATCGTGATCGTCGGACCGAGCGCCTCGACCAGCGCGCGCTTCATCGGGCGGCCCGCGCGCATGCTGCGCTGACCGAGCACTGCCCACACCGCGACCTCGAACGCGGACGGGAACTTCACGTGGTGGTGACCTGCCCAGCGCTCCGCGATCGGCGCATACGGCGCATCGGCGGCGGCGAGCGCGCGGAACGGGCCGAGATCGTCGTCCAGCGAGAGCCAGAACCGAACGCGCGCGCTCAGCTCTGCCATCGCGGCATCGGTGAGCGCTCGATTCGACCGGACCTCGAGACGAAGGCTCCCGCGCGCGGAGGAGAGCGACACGAGCACGGCGCGTCCGTCGAGCGAGAGGCACTTCGTCAGCGCGCCAGCGCGGACTTCTTGCTCGCCGCGGGTCGCAGGGAACGACGCGACGAAGCTCAGCGTGTGCGCGAACACGAAACCGGGCGGGATCGCGAGGTGGACGCAGTGAGACGCCAGCGCGGGCCGAGTGCTGTCGGTGTGCATCGGACAGACGCTGCGATCACGCGATGTCAGCAGGATGTCAGGGATCGCCAGGCAGCCCGCGGTGTCCCATTTTCTGTAGACTGAGCGGTCCTATGGCGCGCGTGCTGGTGGTCGACGACGAGGAGAGCCTACGGCTGGTCCTCCGGACGCTGTTGAAGAAGCACGGCTACGAGGTCGAGGTGGCGACGAGCGGTGAGGACGCGCTCGCGAAGATCCACGCGAGCCCGCCTGACTTCGTGATCACCGACGTGCGCATGGGGGGCATGGACGGCATCACGCTCGTGAAGGAGATCCGCAAGGCAGGCCTCGACACCGTCGTGATCGTCATGAGCGCTTACGGCTCGGTCGATCTCGCGATCGAGGCCATGCAGGCGGGCGCCTACGACTACGTCGCCAAGCCGTTCCGTCAGGACGAGGTCATCCTCACGCTGCGCAAGGCCGAAGAGCGCGAGGAGCTACGCCGCGAGAACCGCGCGCTCCGTGAAGCCGCGCGAGAGCAGGCGCGCTTCGACGAGATGCTCGGTCAGAGCGACGAGATGAAGCGGGTCTTCCGCACGATCGACAAGGCGGCCGCGTACGCGACGACGGTGCTCGTCTCGGGTGAGAGCGGCACGGGCAAGGAGCTCGTCGCGCGCGCGCTCCACCATCGTGGTGCGCGCAAGGACAAGCCGTTCGTGGCGGTGAACTGCGGCGCGATCCCCGAGATGCTGCTCGAGAGCGAGCTGTTCGGCCACAAGCGCGGCGCGTTCACCGACGCGACGAGCGACAAGGCGGGCCTGTTCGAAGAAGCCGACGGCGGCACCCTGTTCCTCGACGAGATCGGCGAGCTGCCCCCGAAGCTGCAGGTGAAGCTGCTGCGCGTCCTCCAGGAGTCGACGATCCGCCGCATCGGCGAGACGAAGGACCGAAAGATCGACGTGCGCGTGGTGACCGCGACGGCGCGCGATCTCGAGGTCGAGGTGGAAGAGCAGCGCTTCCGCGAGGACCTCTTCTACCGACTCAACGTGCTCCCGATCTCGGTGCCGCCGCTGCGTGAGCGCAGGAGCGACATCCCGCTGCTCGTCGAGCACTTCCTCGCCAAGCACAACGCGCGCTTGCACACGAGCATCCGCACAGTCTCTCCCGGCGCGCTCAAGGTGATCCTGGGCTACCCGTGGCCCGGCAACGTGCGCGAGCTCGAGAACCTGATGGAGCGCGCGATCGTGCTCGCCGACGGCGACGTGCTCGGCGAGGCCGACCTTCCCGAGCACTTGCGCAAGCCCGCAGGCGTCGAGTCGCTGGTGCTCGAGTCGGGCGACCTCTCGATCAAGCGCGCGAACCGCGTCATCGAGGAGACGCTGATCCGTCGCGCGCTCGATCAGACCAAGGGCAACCGTACGCAGGCCGCCCGTCTCCTCGAGATCAGCCACCGCGCGCTGCTCTACAAGATCAAGGACTACGGAATCCGTTGAAGGATCCGGTCGTTCTCGTGCGTACCGACGTCCATGGCCGAGCGTGAGAAAGCGCGGTCTCCGCGCGCGGAGATCAAGAAGAGCGCACAGCCGACGGGCTGGCGACGTCTCACCGTGCCGTACGACCCGCTGACGAGCCTCGTGCTCACGATGCCGGTCTTTCTCGTCTATCACCTCGGACTGCTCCTCACGGATCTGCGCAACGGCGCCGATCTCGTGACGGGCCTGATGGTCCAGGTGCTCGATCGTTCCCTGCTCGGCTACGTCGCGCTCACGCTCTCCGTCGCCGTCGGCGTCGCCCTCGCGGGGCGCCACCTCCGCAAGCGCGATCACCACGCGCTCGAGCCCAAGGCCCTCGTTCCGGTGATCGCCGAGAGCACCGTGTGGTCGTTCGTGATGCTCGTCTCGGTGGGCTGGCTCACGGCGCAGATCGTGGGTGTGTGGCTGTCGATGGACCACGCGCCGCTGCTCCAGCTCGGGCCTCGCACGCTCGGTCCCCTCGAGCGGATCGTGATGTCGGCAGGTGCAGGCTTTCACGAAGAGCTCGTGTTCCGCGTGGGTCTCTTCGGAGGCGGCGCGCTCGCGCTCGAGCGCCTGGCCAAGCTCTCGACGACGCGCGCGGCACTCATCGCCGCGCTCGTGAGCTCGCTGCTGTTCAGCGCCGTGCACTACGTCGGCGCGCTCGGCGATGGCTTCACGATCGCGAGCTTCCTGTTCCGCTTCTTCATGGGCCTGGCGTTCGCAGCGCTCTACCGTTTCCGCGGCCTCGCGGTCGCCGTCTACACGCACACGATCTACGACCTCCTCGTGTTCTTCGTGTTCGGCAACACCTGATCCGTCGCGGAGCTCAGCGGCCTGGGAACCGCGCCGCCCGCGGCACCTCGATGCGGTGCTTGGCGATCACCGGCGCAGGATCGCTCGCGATCTCGCCCTTGGTGCCGGTCACGAGCGTGAGCACGAGGTTGCCCGCCTCGACGACCATGCGGAGCATCGGAGAGAACGCCATGCACGTGACCGCATGTCGCGAATAGCTCCGCGGACGGGCGCGCATGCGCTCGATGAACTCGCGGCGTGCCTCGAGGTCGTAGGACGCGGCGGCGCGCCAGTCGTGCAGGATGAGGAGCCCGCCCGCGCTCGCGACATCCTCGCTCCGCTGCTCGAGCACGAGGTCGATGTGATCCTGGATGAAGCGCGCGCACGCCAGCGTGCCGTGCTCGACCGTCAGCTGCGTGACGAACGTGGCTGGCTGCGTGTACCAGGCGAAGCCGAACGACGGGTCGTAGGCCTGCACGGGCCATCGATCGAACGGTGGGCGAGGCACGGCCGTTCGAAGCGGAGGCGGAGGCGCGGACGGGCGCTGCGAGGTCATCGACCCGTGCACCATGACCGACGCGGCCAGCTGTGGCCCGTCCGGCTCGGTTCGTGAGAGCCTGAACCCCGCGGAGGTCTCGCAGATGCGCGCAACGTGGTTCGTCCTCTTGGCTTCGATGTCGATGGTCGTGGTGATGGCCTGCGCGGACGGGTCGACCGGCACGCGCGCCGATGCGACGGCGGACTCGCCCGCAACGATCGACGCGCTCGTGACGCCCGACGCGCCCTCGACACCCGACACGGGCAGCGACGCGGGCATGCGCACCGGACAGATCTGCGACTCGTGCGCGGACGACTCGGACTGCGGCGACTCCCAGCACTGCGCGCCGCTGACGGTCGGAGGTCGTGCGTGCGTCCCGACGTGCGGTTCCGATCTCCCCGAGTGCCCGCGCGCGTTCAACTGCATCGTGGACGTCGCGGTCTCCACCGACACGGTGTGCGAGCCCGTCGGCGGCCCGTGCTGCGTCGACGAGGACGCCGACGGATACGGCCAAGGCGTCGGCTGCATGGGACGTGACTGCGACGACGCGAACGACGATCGCAACCCGGGCGTGCCCGACCTCTGCAACACGATCGACGACGACTGCGACGGCACCGTCGACGAGTCCGATCCGGAGGCGTGCGACGACGGTGTCGATCAGGACTGCGACATGGACGTCGACTGCGCGGACTCCGACTGCGCCGAGGGCGTGGCGTGCGACGCGCTCGGCCGCGAGTGCGCGAGCGGCGCGTGCGTGTGCCCCGGCGGTGCGACCGAGTCGATGTGCGGCGACGCGACCGATCAGGACTGCGACGGCGAGATCGACTGCGCGGACATGGACTGCGACGGCGCGAGCTGCGGCGCCGACGGCCGCACA
>JAFLCL010000199.1 GCA_017303575.1 Deltaproteobacteria bacterium | reverse complement strand
GATCGCGCCGCCCGTGCCATCGCCGCCCGCGCCGCCGAGACCGCAGTAGCTGCCGCCGCCCCCGCCGCTGTCGGGGTTGAACATCGCGCTGCCGTTCACGCCGGGACGACCGGCGCCCGGCGAGGTCCCGGCGCGCGCGCCCGCGCCCAGCACGTCGGACGCGCACGCCGTCTCCGTCTCGTCGTTGCTCGAGCCGACCGAGAGGCGCGCCCCAGGGCGCACGATGATCGTGTCGCGCGCGACGATCACGAGCGGCCGGCTGCCCTGCACGGTGAGCGTCGCACCGGGACCGAGCTCGAAGCGCGGCGTCGAGACGATGCACACCGACACGCCGCCCATCGGCACGAACATGCGGATCTGCGTCGCGTTCAGCTGACGCGTTCCATCACCGACGCGGAGGGTGCTGCGCGTGCACGTGCTGGTGTCCCACGCGACCGTGCGAGCACCGTCGATCACGGCGTCCATCGCATCGCCGGGCACCGCGTGATCGGGCGGGGTGTTCGAGGGCACGAGCGTGAGACAGTGAGGCGTCGCGTCCACGGGCGACGGACCGCACGCCGCGCACGTGGTGCGCATGCCATCGCAGCCGACGAGCGTGTCGCCGTCGCAGCGCGGCACACACGCATCGGGCGGGACGAACGCGTCGGGCGGCGCGTCGGGCGCCCACGCGTCGGGCGGCACCACGAACGCATCAGGCGACCACGCGTCGATCACCGGATCGACGAACGCATCGGGCGACCACGCATCGAGCTCGGGATCGATGGGCGCGTCGCGATCCGCGTCGGGCCCGCGCGCCGCGTCGATCGAGGCATCGCGCTCGGGATCGACGAACGCATCGGCGCCCGCGTCCTGCGCGAGCTGGCTGCGATCGACCAAGCAGCCAGCGAGGGAGCAAGAAGCAAGAGCACAAGCGAGCGCGAGACCACCACGCATAGCCACAGCATCACCCGTTTCGGACGTGCGCCTCAAGACCAGCGCACGGCGAGGGCCGAGTGCGAGGCCGCACCGTCGAAGCGACGCGACTCCGCGCGCACGGTGCCCGTGGTGCTCGTGAGGTCGAACGCGATCGAGAGCGCGCCCTCCCAGCTGATGAGGCTCGGACCGGTCTCGCGCAGGCCGTACGAGACCAGGCGCACGCGACCTGCGTTCTCCCCGAGCGCGTCCCAGCCGAGGTCGTAACCGCGCTGCTGCTGCTTCAGGATCAGGTCGAGGCGCGAGAGGATCGCCGCCGGCCCGCCGCCCCCGAGCCGCATCGCGGTGCGGATGATCGGCTCGATGATCCGCACGATGCCCACGCGGTTGGCCCGTCGCGCCATCCCGCGGGTCGCGTCCTCGCCGAGCTCGCTGCAGTAGCCCTCGATGAGCGCGTTGGTGATGCGCGCGGGCACGAGCTCGGACGACGTGGGCGGCATGTCGACGAGCCCGCGCACCTCGGCGTCCACGTGCGGCAGCACCCGATCGAGCACGCCGTCGCCGCGCATCGTCTCGAGGTATGCGCGCAGCACCGAGCCTCGAAAGGCTGCCTCCGGCTGGGGCGCGGACGACGTGGGCACGAGCGCGGAGTCTATCGAGACTCGCGCTGCACCACCTCGGAACCGTCGGCACCGGCCCGGAAGACTCGGGACACGACCCGGAACCGTCGAGCAGCAGTCGCGAAGCGCCGCGACACGCTCCGGAAGCCTCCAGGCGCAGTCAGGAAGCCCTACGACGCGCCTCGGAAGCCTCCAGGCGCGGTCCGGAAGCCCAACGACACGGCTCGGAAGCCCTCGGACGCACTCCGGAAGCTCTGCGACGCGACGCGGGAGCCTCGGGACGCCGTCCGTGAGCCTCGGGAGGCCGAGGGCGCGCTCGTGGGGGCAGTCGGAGCGCGCATCGACTCGGCCGTCGCGCTCCGAGGGGCACTCCGAGTGCTCGTCCGAGCGGACGCGGCGTGACGTTCTGCGCTCGGAGCGCAGCGAGGCACGCAACACGGCGCGCAGGACGCCGACAAGGCGCCTCACGAGCGGACGAACCGCTCGAAGGAGCACACCCACGATGCCCACGATGCCGATCGAGACACCGACACTTCACCTCCTCCCCGCGGCGCAGACCGAGGCGACCTCCACCGCGCGCCACACGAGTGACGATCCCCTCGAGGTGCTGCGCGACGAGCTGCTCGCGATCCCCGCGCGCGACCTCCTACCGCTGAACGTCGACGTCGCCGCCGCCGCGCTGCTCGTCTTGGGCGTACAGCCCCGCCTCCGTGAGCTCCGCGCCGGTCTCGTCGCGCTGTTCGGCGAGGCGCGGGTCTCGGAGCTCGATCGGCTCGAGGTCCTCGCGTGGGCGGCGATGCAGGCGCAGGCAGCCTTGACCGCTGCGGCCAAGGGCGACGACGTGCCGGAGCTCTCGAAGCAGCTGCTCGAGCACCGCGCGGTGTTGCTCGCAGAGGTGCGATCCCTGATCGCACGTAACCTGCTCTCGCCCCACCGGCTGAAACAGCTGCCAGGGACGAACGGCTACAAGAATCAGTGCGCCGAGATGCTGCAGCTGACGGTGATCCTGGGGGACGCATGGGACGAGATCTCCGACAAGACGGGGCTCACGCGCGCCGAGGTGCACCGCGGCGAGGCGATCGCGATCGCGCTCATGACGGCGGTGGGCGTCCGCGACCATGCGTCCCAGTCGGAGGCCGCTGCGCTGAGACAGCGCGCGTTCACACTCCTGGCGAGGACCTACGACCAAGCGCGGCGTCTGATCAGCTGCCTGCGCTGGAGCGAAGGCGACGCCGACGAGATCGCGCCATCGCTCCTCGGCCGCCGCCGCGGCCGTCGCCGACGCGACAAGCCCGAGAGCCCCGACGTCGTCTCGCCGACGCCTGCGTGAGTGGGCTACATCGACACACGAATGGTGTCTCGGCGATGCTGGGGAGTGATCGGTCGTGGCCTTCGTTCTTTGACGTGACCGGCAGGCTCCGCGGAACCTCTGGGGCATGTCCGTCGACCAGCACCAGCGCCTCGTGATCGGCTCGACCGGGCTCGCCGTGATCACGTGGCTGATCAGCATCGCGCTGCCGGTCGCGACGTCGGCCGCAGGCAGCACCTCTCACGGAATCGTGTACCTCTGCTTCGGCTGGATGTACGGCGTCGTCCCGCGTGAGAACGTCTTTGGCTGGTGCGGCCACATCCCTGCGGCCGGGGCGCTCGTGCTCCTCGGGCTCGGCTCCATGCGACCGTGGCGGATCGCGTCGCGACTCGCGCTGTGGCTGGCCGTCGTCCTCGCGTCGCTCGGGCTCGCCCTCGCGTTCGACTCGGTGTGGCACTTCCAGGGTGTCGCCGTGCTCGGCGGCGACGGAGGGCCTGGTTGGACTCTCGCGCCGTCCGCTGGGAGATCGGGTTCTACGTGTGGATGACGAGCTTCTGCCTCCTCATCGCCGCGACGCTCGCGGGCGCGGTCTCGGCGCTCACGCTGCGAGCACCGCCCGATGCCGCCGGCCCGTGAGCGGAGACGGAAGCGGCACGGGCCCAGAGTCGAGTGACTCCGAGCCCGTTCGCGAACGCTCCCCCAGACCAACTCAATTCTTGTCGGCGGCCTTGGCGAGCAGCCGGGCGTTGGCCCAGTCGATCTTGCGCTGGAGCTCTTCGTACTGGTTGCCCTCGTAGCGATCCTTGAACGCCACGAGATCCTTCTCGGCCGCGGCGAGCTCGGCGCGGACGGCGGCCTCGTCGATGTCCTTGGGGAGCGCGAACTGGTCCGTGAGGAGGAGGACCTTGGTGGGCCCCGCCTCGACGAAGCCTGCGCTCACCGCGGCGACGTAGTCCTTGTTGGCGGTGCGGTACTTGAGCAGACCGGGCTTCACGGCGGCGAGCAGCGGCAAGTGGCCGGCGAACACGCCGAACTCACCGTGCACGCTGGGCGCTGCGACGCTCTGCGCCTCGGTCTTGAGCACGAGACCGAGCGGCGTGGCGACCTCGAGGGTCAGATGATCAGCGAGGGCCATCTCTCCTCACTCCTTCATCTTCTCGGCCGCGGCCTTCACGTCCGCCATGGTGCCCTTCATGTAGAAGGCCTGCTCGGGGATGTGATCGACGCCGCCGCTCAGGATCTCCTCGAAGCCCGCGATCGAGTCCTCGAGCTTCACGAGCTGGCCGGGGATGCCGGTGAACGCGAAGCCGACGAAGAACGGCTGGCTGAGGAAGCGCTGGATCTTGCGGGCGCGATCGACCGTGCGGCGATCGTCCTCGCTGAGCTCGTCCATGCCGAGGATGGCGATGATGTCCTGCAGATCCTTGTAGCGCTGCAGCGTCTGCTGCACCTGACGCGCGACCTTGTAGTGACGCTCGCCGATGATCGCGGGCGAGAGCATCGTGGAGGTCGAGTCGAGCGGATCGACGGCCGGGTAGATGCCGAGCGCCGCGATGTCGCGGTTGAGCACGGTGGTGGCATCGAGGTGGGCGAAGGCCGTCGCGGGCGCGGGATCGGTGAGATCGTCGGCGGGCACGTAGATGGCCTGGACCGAGGTGATCGAGCCCTTGTTCGTCGAGGTGATGCGCTCCTGGAGCTGGCCCATCTCGGTCGACAGCGTGGGCTGGTAGCCGACGGCGCTCGGGATGCGGCCGAGGAGCGCGGAGACCTCGGAGCCCGCCTGCGTGAAGCGGAAGATGTTGTCGACGAAGAGCAGCACGTCCTGGTTCTGCTCGTCGCGGAAGTACTCGGCGACAGTGAGGGCCGAGAGCGCGACGCGGGCGCGGGCTCCGGGCGGCTCGTTCATCTGGCCGTAGATCAGCGCGGCCTTGGAGATGACGGGGTCGCCGTTGGCGAGCTTGGACTCCTTCATCTCGATCTGGAGGTCGGTGCCCTCGCGCGTGCGCTCACCGACGCCGGCGAAGCAGCTCACGCCGCCGTGCGCCTTCGCGACGTTGTTGATGAGCTCCATGATGAGGACGGTCTTGCCGACGCCGGCGCCGCCGAAGAGGCCGATCTTGCCGCCCTTTCGGTAGGGGGCGAGGAGGTCGATGACCTTGATGCCCGTCTCGAAGATCTCGACCTTCGTCGACTGCTCCGTGAACGTCGGCGCCGTGCGGTGGATCGGCATCGTCTTCTTGGTGACGACGCGCGGGCCACCATCGACGGGCTCGCCGACGACGTTGAGGATGCGGCCGAGCACCTCTTCACCCACGGGCATCGCGATCGGAGCGCCCGTGTCCGAGACCTCCATGCCGCGGACCAAGCCGTCCGTGGTGTCCATCGCGACAGCGCGGACCGTGCTCTCACCGAGGTGCTGGGCGACCTCGAGGGTGAGGTTGTTCTTCTCGTCCGAGATGCCGGGGTTGGTCAGCTTGAGGGCATTCAGGATCGAGGGGAGCGAGCCCGCGGGGAACTCGACGTCCACGACCGGACCGATGACCTGAGTGATGCGACCGAGCGTCTGCGTCTGCGTCATGTGTGGCCTCTGGGTTCGCGTGCAGCCGGAAAAGGGCCTGATTCACGCGTGAAATCTGTGAACTTCGAAGGCTTCCGGGCCTCGAAATCGCGCGCCGTCTAGCATGGGCCTCCGGGGGTCGCAACGATCGGCGAGCCCGCCGCGGCGAGGCGCGGAAGCTTTCGCGAAGGAGCGTCGTATCCTGCGGCGCCATGCGCTCGACTCCCTTCCGCACCCTCGCCTTCACCACCTCTTACTCGGCGTTCGGACTGATCGCTGCCTCGATGCTGGCAGCGTGCGGACCGAGCCGCCTCTCCGACGGCGACGTGGACCGCCTCTGCATGCTGCAGGTCCGCTGCTCGAGCGGCTTTCTCACGCAAGAAGCCTGCGTGGCCTCCGTCGAGGCGCAGCGCGACACGATGAACATGCAGGGCTGCGGTGGACAGTTCGGTGCTGTGGCGCGCTGCGCGATCCGCGCCGACGAGTGCACCTCGGGCGTGCCCGAGGACTGCGTCGACGAGCAGATGCGCCTCACGACGTGCATGAACCGTCGCGACAGCGGGCCGGCCATGCCCGGCACCGACGCGGCCATCGTGGTCCCCGATGCGAACGTCGGATGCCCCTCCACCTCCGAGGAATTCGGGTCGAGCTACTGCCTCGATGGCTGCGACAACGACGGCGATCTCACGATCGACTGCAACGACGAGACGTGCTGCGGTTCGATCGAGTGCCCGTCCGGCACCGTGTGCGGCGGCGGCAGCTGCGAGCCCGCGAGCTTCGAAGAGGGCTCGTACTGCTTCGACGGCTGCGACAACGACGGCGACGCCGTGTTCGACTGCAACGACTCGGGCTGCTGCGCCTCGCTCGAGGGCAGCTGCGGCAGCGGCACCGTGTGCGGCACGCCGTCGTGCGAGCCCGCGAGCTTCGAGGAAGAGACGTACTGCGAGGACGGCTGCGACAACGACGGCGACGGCGACTTCGACTGCAACGACTCGGGCTGCTGCGCGTGGCTCTCGGGCACGTGCGCGACCGGCACGCTCTGCGGCGGAGCGTCGGCCGACATCTCGCTGCGCACGTCGAGCGGCTGGCTCGAGGTCCTCTACATGGGCGAGTGGCGCTCGATCTGCGACGACTCGTTCTCGATGGAGGGCGCGAACGTCGCGTGCCGCCAGATGGGCTTCTCGGGCGCGTCCACGTGGGGCACGACCACCGGCTCGGAGAGCTTCTGGCTCGACGACGTCGTCTGCACCGGCTCGGAGTCGAGCCTCGCGGACTGCTCGCACGGGGACTGGGGCTACGACAACTGCTCGGCCAGCGAGTGCATCTCGCTCGTCTGCTTCTGATCTCCTCCAGGGGGGAGGCGTTTCTTGGCGCGTTCGTCGCGCGCCCCCTACGCTTGCGCTCATGTCGCGCGAGCTCGTCCAGGGACTCTCGAGCGCAGCTCCCATCGAGGAGCTCGCGCTCCGCTTCGCCCGCGACGCGTACCCGATGCTGCGCCTCGAGAACGAGCTGCGTCGCTTCGATGCGCTCGCGGCACCGCTCGCTCTGAAGCTCGAGGGAGAGCGTGATCACCGCTCGATCGCGCTCACGATGGGCGAGTACCTCCACGACGAGGTGGGCCTCTCGGGCGACGAGGGCGACTACCACGACCCGCGCAACTCGTACCTGAACGAGGTGCTCGATCGGCGCGTGGGCCTGCCGATCTCGCTCGCCGCGATCTGGATGGCCGTGGGGCGCCGGGTGGGTGTGCACGTCGATGGCATCGGCTTCCCCGGCCACTTCCTCGTGCGCGTGGGGCGCGAGCCGGGCGTGCTCGTCGATCCGTTCCGCGAGGGCGCGCTCGTGAACCAGGGCGAGCTCGAGCGGCTCGCGATCCATCACCTCGGCGGCGTCGACAACCTCCGCGCCGACCACCTCATCCCCGTCGACACGCGCGCGATGCTGGTGCGCATGCTCGTGAACCTCAAGCACGCGCACGAGCGACGCGGCGATCACGCACGCGCCCTCGTGGTGTGCGATCGCCTCGTCGATCTCACCGACGCCGCCACGTTCCGTCGCGATCGAGGCCTGCATGCGCACGCGATGGGCGCGATGACCGCGGCGCTGGCCGATCTCGATGCGTACCTCGACTCGGGCGCGCCCGAGGGCGATGCGGAGGTGGTGCGCACGATCCGCGATCGCCTCGCCTACGCGACCAAGCGAAGACTCTCGTGAAGAAGGGCCACGCGCTCACGAGCGGCCTGACGGTCGGCTCGCTGCGGGGCGTCCCCGTCGGGACGGGACGCGCGCCCCTGGCCACCACGCGCGCCGCGCCGCCCTCCATGGTTGCGCTGCCGCCCGCGCGTCGCCGCAACTGCTGCGGGACGGGCTGCGTGGGCTGTCCCTACGGCGACTTCATCCGTCGCACGCGCCTGCTCCGCGCAGGCACGCCGCCGCTCACCGAGTGATCGAGCACCGAGCGCTCTAGAGGCGCTCGCAGACACGCACGCCCGTCGAGACGATCGACTCACCGGACGAGGGCTGCGCGGCCGCGATGAAGAGCGTGGTCACGCGGCCCGTGCGCGGATCGGTGTAGATCGAGCGCGAGGTGCGGAGATCCTCGACAGCCCCGATGGACGCGAGATCCAGCCCCTCGGCCGCACCCTCGTGCGGGCTCACCTGACGACCGCTCGAGGGCTGGTGGAAGGCCACGCGCAGCGCGTAGCCGGTCGCGGTGGGGACGACGCCGACGAGGGCGAGGGCATCGTCGGCGAGCGGCTCGACGTGCGGGCGCGTCGCGTACCCCGTGCTCATCACGACGACGCCCTCGCTCGAGGTCACGCACTCGAGCCCACCGCAGTCGAGCGTGCCCACGTGCACCACGCCTGGCATCGCGCCCGTCGGCGCGACGAACCAGAGGACGCCGTTCGCAAACGCGAGGTCCACCTCCCCCGTGAGCTCGGCGTCGAGACGGATCGAGAGCGGGTCGCGAGGGGCGCACAGGCCGTCGGGCCCACACGCACGAGCTCCGCAGTCGTCGACGGTGACGCACGCCTTCTCGGTGAGATCCCAGACGACGTTGCCCGTGCCGCGGAAGTGCGCGTACGGGCCTGCGCCGTCCCCGCGTACGACGGGCACCGCGAACGGGGCGCCCCCGACCGCCGCGAGGTCGACGTGACCATCGCGGAGGGCGTAGCGAACGAGCTGGTCCTCCGCGGCGAACGCGATCGAGCTCGCCATGCCGCCCGTGCCCACGAGCGCGATGCCGCGGCGCGCATCCACGGGGAGGTTGATGGGCGAAGCACCGAGCGAGTCACCCGTACCCGTCAGCCACATGCCGTGCTGCGCCTCCGAGTCGGGCGTGGTGCTGATCGCGCCGAGGTGCACGATCCCATCGTCGATCCCGCCCAAGTCGCCGCCGCCGAGCGCGCGCGTGAACAGATCGTCGGCGAGGTGCGGGATCGGTGAGACCGTGTGCGTCGCGAGGTCGACGCGGACGACGCCCAAGAGATAGCGCTCCTCGGTGCGCTCTCGGTACGCGAGCAGCGCCGTGCCCATCGGAAAGAGCGGGCTCGCGGTCACGCCGCCGACGACCTCGGGGGCGATGTCGGTGTCGTGCACGACGACGGTGCGCGGCAAGACGCCGATCTCGTCCGCATCGAGCAGCGCGAGGAGCTCGGCCTGACCCGCCATCGGGCAGCTCTCGACGCGATCGTTGCCGCAGATCGGCGGCGCGAGCGGGTACGCGCGATCGTCGCGATCGTCGCAGTCGTCGCCGCCGCAGGCGAGCGAGCGGTGACCATCGCCGTCCTCGTCGCACGGCGGTCCCGCGTCGAGCGACGCGTCGTGTGAGGCATCAGGCGTCACGCCGCGCGCATCGGGTGATGCGTCGTGCGACGCGAGGGGCCCTGCATCGTCGAGGACGGGAACACCTGCGTCGTTTGCGCCTGCATCGTCGGCGCGCACACCTGCGCGCTCGTGGTGCGCGGGATCGAGGAGCAGCGTGCAGCCCGAGAGCGCGAGCGCGCACGTCAGCGCCGAGACGTCTCGCGTGCGGCTCATGGCAACCTCCCGCGCAACGCCAGGAGCGCGCCGTCGCGCGCGGGCGCGAGCGTGAGCGAGACCTCGTCCTCGCCTTGCCCGAGCTCGATCGCCAAGCCCACCGCGAAGAGCGCCGCGCCCACGACAGCGACGCCGATGGAGGCATCGGTCGCGAGGGTGAGCGTGGTGAGACCGTCGCTCGCGCCGGGCGCGCACGAGGGCGAGCAGGTGCGCACGAGCGCGTCGTTCTCGCCGAGCGCGAGCGCGCCGAGGGTCACCGCGGCGACGAGGCCGAGACCCGCGATCACACCGCCAGCGATCGCGAGCGAGGCGCCAGTGTCGTCGTGCACGCGCGGACGCGGCTCGAGCGGCGGTGGCTGCGGAGGATCCGGTGGCACGTCCGGCAGCGCGAGCGGCTCCGGCTCGGGCGCGCGCCGTGCGGCCTCGACCTCGCGCTCGAGGATCGTGATGCGCGCCTGGACCTCCTCGTGCTGCGGTGCCTCGGGCAGCGCCTCGAGGTACGCGCGGAACGCGGCGAGCGCACGCGCGTCCTCGCGCAGTCGATCGGCCGAGACGCCGACGTTGTAGAGCAGCTCGGCGCGACCGCTCAGCTGGTGCGCCCGCTCGAAGCGCTCGAGCGCCTCTTCGTAGCGACCCGACGAGAACGCGGCGCGGCCCGCCTCGAACAAGAGCCGCGCCTCCTCGTCGGTGCTCGACTGGGCCCAGCCCCTCGACGGCGCGAGGGTGATCGACAGCAGCGTGAGGAGCACGAAGCCAACAGCGAGTCGTGATCGGGAACGGTCCATCGTCTTTTCAGCCTCCGACGAGCGCAGCGGCGCGCTCCGCCAAGAACACTTCGAGGTTCGAGTAGCCCTCCACGCCGAGCCGAGAGAGAGACAGCGCGCCGATCGCCGCACCGTCGTCGCGCGCGGGATCGAGGCCACGCTCGCGCTCCCACGCGTCGGGCATGCCGTCGCGATCGGTGTCGGCCGGCAGCGGCGCGGTGGGCTCGAGCGTGAGCGCGTCGGCGTAGGGGTTCGTGTCGAGCGGCGCGTCGTCGAAGCCGCGATCGGTCACGAGCGTGGTGAGGCGCCGATCCATCGCATCGTGCGGCAGCACGCCCGCGCCACGCGCGAGCTCGTCGGCGAGCGCGAGGCCACGCGAGGTGCGCGTCACGTCGACGGGTGGGCTCAGGCGCGTGTCGCGCGCGTAGCGAGGCGGGGCGTCGAACGCGAGCTCACCCCGGGCCGCGAGCTCGCCGAAGTCGTTGCAGTCACAGCGGTTCGCGATCTGCCAGTCGCGCAGCGCGGGGAAGCGGCTGAGCGTGTTGCCGTCGAGGTGCACGGTGCTGCCTGCGAGCGTCGGCGCAGGCTCGATCACGAACATCGCGTGCGGGTGATCGGGCCGCACGAAGAAGAAGAGGTCGACGAGATCGAGCGCCCAGCCCACCTCGCCGTCGAAGTTCGAGAGCGTCGCGGCAGTGATCGGTCGCCGCGGATCCCACACGACGTTCGAGACGAGCTCGAGCTCCGCGATCGCGCCGTGATCACCGCGGTGGTTCTCGCGCGTGAGCTCGGGCAGACGACCCGCGATGCGCACGAGCAGATCGTGATGGAGCGAGAGGCGCGTGTTGGGGAAGCCCCGCGCCGGGTCGGAGTAGTTGACGAGGATGCCGCCGTACTCGACGGCGTGGCCGGTGGTGAGCGTCTCGGCCAGCACCGACCACTGGAGCGTCACGTCGCGGCTGAACGAGATCTGCACCGCCTCGTCCTCGGCGTTGCCGATCGAGACGTGGTCGACGATCACGCGGCTCGCGTGGTGGAAGCGCAGGCCGTCGTCGCCCATGCCCGCCGGGCGCAGCCGGAGGAAGCGCACGATCACGTCGTCGGGCCGCACACGCGGCAGCGGGCACGTCTCGCCCTCGCACACCTCGTCGCCTTGGATCAGGAGGCCTCGCAGCGTCACGCCGCTCGGCGAGGTCTGCCCCGCGATCGTGACCTCGCCGTGCTGGAGCTCGGGCACGCCGTCGATCACGCCGCTGACGTCGAACACGATCGTGCGTGGCCCCGTCTCGTCGAGCGCAGCCTGGAGCGAGCCTGCCCCTCGCGAGGCGAGCGTCGTCACGTGGATCACGCGACCCCCTCGTCCGCCGCGCGCACACGCGCCGAACCCCTCGGCGCCGGGGAAGGCCGAGGGCTCGTCGCCGCACCGCGCCAGGCGCAGCGGGGCATCGGACGCGGCATGCGCGTCCGCGGAGACCGTCGCGTCGTCGGACGTCCTGGGAGCGTCGAGCGAAGAGAAGGCGTCGGTGCTCCCCGCATCGAGGCCCGGCGCATCGAGGCCCGGCGCATCGAGGCCCGGCGCATCGAGCAGGGAGGCCGCGTCGGTCTGCGGCGCGCTCGCGTCCGCGCCCTCGCTCGACGCGTCTTCACGACCGACGTCCTCGAGACCCGAGGCGCCGTCACAGCCCGCGAGCATCGTGATCGAGGCGGACACGGACCACACGAGGACGAGACGAGTCATGGGCCCCACCTCAGCAGCACGCGTGCCATGCGGTGAGGCTGCGATCGACGTCGATCCAGACGCCTCGAAGACCGCGTTGCACTTCGTGTGTTGCACTTCGAGCGCAAGCGCGAGCACGGCGCACAGCACGGACCCCACGAACACCGCACCCAGTGAGCCGACGTGCGCTGGCATCGCGGCTGCACGGCCACCCCGCATGATGCCGAGCGATCCCTCGTCCTCGCGCGGAGACCTCCGCACCCTCCGGAAGACGCCGCGCCTGCACGTGCAGCGCAACCTCGTGGTCGAGTGCCTCTCGGAGCGCGTCGACGCGCGCCTCGCGGTGATCCTCGTGGAGCAGGCGCTCGATGCAGCGCACCTCGACGCCGTGCCGGGCTGGGAGCGCCTGGACGAGTTCGTGCGCGGGGCCCTCCGCCGGCAGCTCTCGGCGGCGATGACCGAAGACGACGCGCGCGCCGTGCTCACGCGCATCGACGAGGTGCTCGCGGCCGTCCGCGCGCCGGTGACGTGACAGCGCCGGGTGCGGTCGGGCAGCATCACCCGGTGCGCTCGCTCGTCGCGCTCGTGATCGTGATGGCGGCCTCGTTCGTCGCCCTGGTGCCGACCGCCGTGGCCCTCGCGCAGGCGACGGATCCGGCCGCAGAAGGCGTCCCTCCCGAGGTGCTCGCGCTGCTGCGTCGAGGGGTCGAGGCGCGCGTGCGGGGCGAGGAGGAAGCTGCGCTCGATGCCTTCGCCCAGGCACACGCGGCGGCTCCGTCGCTCGGTCGCGCGTCTGCGCAGCTCGGCCTCGCGCACCAGGCGCTCGAGCACTGGCTCGAGGCCGAGGTGCTGCTGCGCGCGGCGCTCGAGAGCGACGATCCGTGGATCGGCCGCAACCGTGACGCGATCACCGGCTCGCTCGCGACCCTCGACGCCCACCTCGCGACGATCGACGTGACGGCGGCCGAGGGCACCGAGATCGAGCTCGACGACGATGCCCGCTTCTCGCCCACCCCGCTCTCGCTGCGCGTGCTGCCGGGCCCGCACCGCCTGCACGCACGACGCGCAGGTCACGTGGATCGCATCGTCGAGATCGAGACGACCGCCGCGCACACGCACGCGATCGAGATCACGCTGTCGCCCCTGGCGCCCGTAGCGCCCGAGGCGCAGGAGCTGTCGCGCGAGCCGCCGCCCGACGCCGTTCCGTCTGCGCGCGTCGCGACACCACGGGGCTCCACCGAGCCGCACGCGCTCGTGTGGGTGGGCCTCGCCACGTCGTTGGTGGGCCTGGGCGCCGCGATCATCACCCACCTGCTGGCAGAGGACGCGACCCGGGGGCGAACGGCGCTCCAGACGATGGAGTGCCCCGGGCCGAGCGAGCCGTGTGATCGGCTGCACGCGCGCCTCGCGTCCGAGCTCGTGCCCTACGAGATCGCCGTCAACGTTCTCTTCGGCGTGACAGCCCTGGGCGGTGTGCTGACGGCGGCGGGCCTGGGCCTCACGCTCACGTCCTCGGACGACCCAGAGGCCCCGTCGGGGCCCACGGTGCGACTGACACCCTCGGGGCTCACGGGGCAGTTCTGGTGAGCGCGGCCCGCAGACACACCAGCGCCAGGGTGCCAGTCCACGAATTGGCAGTCTCCGAACTGGCAGTTCCCGAACTCGCAGGCTCCGAACTGGCAGTCTCGGGAGTGGCGCGGTCCAGACTGGCATTCTCCCGGAGGGCGTGCTCGGGTCTGGGGCTCGGGGCCGTGGCGCTGACGCTCTCGTGCACCTACCGACTGCCACCGATCCCAGGCTCGACCCTCGACGGATCCGTCGACACGAGTGTCGCCGTCGACGCTGGAGCGTCGGTCTCTTGTGACGAGACGCAAGAGGTCGAGTCGCCCAGCTGTCCCCCTGGCGCGGGCCACTGCGGGAGAGTGCGCATCGCGCTCCCGAGCTCGCCGTGGATCGTGGGACCACGCACCGCGGGCGCGACCGATCCGAGCACCTTCGCCACCACGGGATCTCGCACGATCGAGGTGGACGTCTTCGAGGTGGACGTCGACCGCTACCTGCGATTCGAGGCGTCGGGCGAGCTCGGGACGCCCCGCGACGTCGTCTATCCCGATGGATCCTCGCGCGTCGTGCGCGCGACACGATCGGAGCCGGAGGTGGGGTCAGACGAGCCTCTCTGCACCGCGCGAACGGGCATGGGATCTCTGCCCATCAACTGCGTGAGCTGGGAGTCCGCGATGGCGTTCTGCGCGTTCGACGGCGGCCGACTGCCCACCATCGCAGAGCTCGAGTACGTGCGACGCTGGTGGCCCACGGAGTCGGTCGAGGCGCCAGGCCTCGACGGTCGACGGTTCCCGTGGGGCGACGAGGGTGTCGCCCTGCACTACCCCGGCGTTCTCCCGGCACGATTTCCTCAGACCCGCGCGCCCGCGCCGATCGATCCGACGGAGGGCCCTCGCATCGGCTGCCTGTTCGGCATCGCGGGCGGCGTGCGCGAGTGGCTCGGGGACGCGAGCGCGGAGCTCGACGACCCTTGTTACGCAGACGGTCACTGCGAGTCGGCCTCGACCGACCAGCGGTGGGTCGCGACAGGTGGCTGGCTCGACGATCAGACCAACTGGCTCGAGTCGAGCGCGCTCGCCTCGCGGCATCCCTCGGAGCAGGTCCCCAACACCGGGTTTCGCTGCGTCTACGACGTTCCCTGAGCGAGCCCCTCACTCCGCGCTGAGGATGGGCACACCGCTCGTGCCCGTCGTCGCGGCGCGTGCACCGGCGTCTGCACGACGGGCCCGCGATGGGTCGGCGCGCATCGCCCGCACGTCCGGCTCGGGTACGTCCGGCAGAGGCGCGTCGAGCTCGAGCGTGTCGGTACCCGCATCGCGCGTGGTGTCCGCCGCGTCGTGGCTGGCGGACGCATCGCCCGGCAGGGCCGCGTCGCTGGCGGCGGTGACGATCGCGTTGGGGGGGTCCTCCCTCGGGCCCGACGAGGCGAGCGTGGAGATCACGCCCACGACCGCCGCGGAGAGCACAGCGATCGCGAGGAGCACGGGGACGCTCGAGGGCGCGCGCGGAGAGGCCTCCGAGCGAGCGCTCGAATCGACCGCGCGCGCCTGCGCGTGGCGACCCGGTGAGGTCGACGCTGTCGCCTCGCGCGGGGCGATCGAGGCGAGCAGCGCAACCTCGTCGTCGGGCTTCGCGGCCGCTTCGCTCGCGCCCGGGACGACGATGCTCGCCTCGCGTAGCGAGCGCCCGACCGCCGACTCGAGCGCCTCGAGCAGCTCGAGCGCGGAGGTGAAGCGCTCCTCGGGCTTGCGCGCGAGCGCGCGCGACACGACCTCGGAGAACGCGGGCGGCACGCCGAGCCCGAGCCCCTCGAGCGGCGGCGGATCGTGGCTGACGATGCGGAGCAGCATCATCGCGGTCGAGGGCGCATCGAAGGGCCGACGGCCCGACACCATCTCGTAGAGCATCACGCCCACGGCCCAGAGGTCGGCGCGCCCGTCGACGTCGTCGCGCCCCTCCGCCTGCTCGGGTGCCATGTAGCCGAGCGTGCCGACGACCACGCCGGTGATCGTGAGCGTCGAGAGCGACTCGGTGTGATCGGTGCGCTCTTCGAGCTTCGAGATGCCGAAGTCGATGATCTTCGGCGTGACCACGTCGACGGGCTCGTCGTCGCGTCGACAGAGGAAGACGTTCGTGGGCTTGATGTCGCGGTGCACGATGCCCGCGACGTGCGCGGCTGACAGGGCGCGGAGGATCGGCGCGACGAGCGTCGCCGCGAGATCGGGCGACAGACGCTCTCGCGTGCGGAGGTACTTGCGGAGGCTGAGGCCGCGCAAGAGCGTCTGCACGATGTAGGGAGCGTCGCTCGACGGATCGATGCCCGCGTCGAGCACCTCGACGACGTGCGGATGCTCGAGCCGTCCGATCGCCTGCGCCTCGCGGAGGAAGCGTCGGCTCGCCTCGTCGCGCCGCTTGGTGTCGGGCTTGAGCAGCTTCACGGCGACGTGCCGGCCCGTCACGACGTGCCGCGCCTCCCACACCTCGCCCATGCCGCCCACGCCGAGCGGCGCGAGCAGCTCGTACTTTCCGTCGATGGTCTGCGCGCGAGCGTTCTCGACCATGCGCTCAGCGGCCCTTGCGAGGACGCGCGATGCCGAGCTCCTCGAGCCGGTGGATGAGCGTGCGCCGCGAGATGCCGAGGGCGCGGGCCGCCTCGGTCTGGTTTCCTGCGTGCGCGACGAGCGCGGCCTCGATGCGCTCCCGCAGGGACGCGTCGAGGCTCGGGGCGCTGCGCGCGGCGACGGGCGAGCGAGGCGTCGCGCGCTCGCCCTCGGCGAGGCTCCGCGCGCGCTCGCGCATCTCGTCGAGCGGCAGATCGTCGGGGCTCAG
>JAFLCL010000198.1 GCA_017303575.1 Deltaproteobacteria bacterium | reverse complement strand
CGCGAACGAGAGGGTGAGCGCGGTGGCGAGGAGGATCTCGTCGTCGGCGAAGGGCTGGCTCGCGCGCTGGAGCACCACGACACCTTCGGCGCGGTGACCGACGAGCAGCGGCACCGCGAGGAAGATCGGGAAGCGCTCCTCGCGCAGCTCGGGGAAGTGCTTGTAGCGGTTGTGCTCGGGCGCGATCACGACGGACGCGGGCCGGAGCGACTCGGCGACGAAGCCGGTGATGCCCTCACCCACGCGCAGGCGCACGCGGTTCACGGCGCCGGCAGGAAAGCCCACGTTGGCCGCCATGCGCAGGTCCTCGCCGTCCTGTCCTCGCTCGCGCAGGTAAAGGCTCACGACCTCGGCGTGGAGGATGGACGAGATCTCCGCGCAGAGCGCCGCGAGCACCTCGGGCAACGGGCGCGGCCGCGAGGCCTCCTCGATCAAGCGCAGCGTGCTGGCGACACGCGCGTCGCCGCGCTCCTCGAGATCGATGGTCGCGAGGTCGGCGACGTCGAGGCCGGTCACGGTGCCCGTGGGGAGGCTCGGGCGCTCTCGTTCGTCGTTCGTCTCGCTCACGGCGGGCGTGGTGTAGCACCAAGACCACACGGACCGTGCCCCACGCTCACGCAGCGCGTGGTGATCGGCCCGCACACGCGGCAGGCGTTGCGATCGTCGCTGGCTCGATGTGTGCTCGTGCCCCCGCATGTCGCGCACGATCGTCTCCCTCCTCTGCGCCCTCCTGACGGCGACGACCGGCTGCTATGTCGCGCACGAGCGAGGCGCGCCGCCGCCTCCGTGTGGTCTCGCTGCGCCCACGTGCGTGACGCGCGAGGCTCCCTGCGATCCGCTGCGCCTCGTGAGCGCCGAGTGTGTGGGCGAGACGTGGCAGTGCCCGATCGGCGCGGAGATGTACGCGCGTCCTTGGCGCGATGATCGCTGCTTGCCGCTCGAGGGTCGTGCCGGGGGCTTGATCGATGGCGTGCACGAGGCGCCCGTGCCCGTGCCGATCGGCGATCGCTGCGCGTGGGTGGTGCCGGGCGACGACGGTCTCTCGCTCGCGTTCGTCGATGTCGCGCCTTCGTGCGCCGAGCTCGGCGATGCAGCGCCGCTCGAGGTCGAGGCGACCGATGGCTACGACTACCTCGCGCTCGCGAGCTCGCTCGCGCTCTCGGACGGGCCCGCCGTGCTCGTGCGTGGCTGGCAGCTCGATGCGAGCGCGCCGTTCGGCGTGCGCGGCCTCGGCGTGGGCCTCTCGAGCGTGCGCGGCGACACGCTGGGATCGCCTCTGCCGTGGCTCTTCGACGGCGACGTCGATCTCGGCGACGCCGCCGTGGTGTGGGGCGATCACGTGTACGCGTACGGCTGTCCCGGCACGCCGCGCTTCTTGCTCGAGGACTGCCACGTGGGACGCGCGCCGAGGGGTCGCGAGCGCGATCCTTCGGGGTGGGAGATCTTCGGTGAAGGCGGCTGGGGCGTGGGCGAGCCCGCTGTCGTGTTCGGCTCGGGGCCGCACCGCGGGCCGGTCGTCGTCGATCCGCGAGGCGGCCTCGTGCACGTCTACGCGGTCGGCTTCGGCAACACGATCGAGATCACGCGCGCCTCGCGACCCGAAGGACCGTGGTCACCCCCGACCGCGCTCGTTGGGTGCGAGCTCCCCGACGACGACGAGGACGCGTACTGCGCGGGCCCCGTGGTGCACCTCGAGCTCTTCGATCCCACGCGCCCCGGCGAGATCGTCGTGAGCTACGCGATCGGCACCACGGCGAGCGACGGCGCCGAGCGACGTGCGCGCGACCCCCATGCGTACTGGCCGCGCGTGGTGCGCGTCGCCTGGTGAGGCGCGTCGCCTGGTGAGGCGCATCGCGTCGTGAGGCGCGACGTCACGGACGATGCACGAAGCGCTGGAGCGCGATCGTTCCCGTCGAGGTTCGGTACGCGATCGCGAACGTGTCGGTCGCGGGATCGTGCGCGACCGCCGGGTACATCAGCGTGCCGCTCGTGAAGAAGGGCGCGCTCCGCTCGGGCAGCAGCGTGAGATCGCGATCGAACACCGAGACCTCGAGCGCAGGCCCGCTCGCGCCCGGATGCACCACGTAGATCAGCCCCTCGGCGACGTGCAGCGAGTGCGCGTGCGCCCACGCGCTCGGCAGCGTGAACGACGCGCGCGCGAGCTCGGTGCCCTCGGCGTCGAGGCGCAGGAGCACGCCTTCACCTCCGTCGCTGAACGAGACGAGCAGCGTCTCGCCGTCGCGCACGATCCGCGGGCGCACCGTCGGGCGCGAGACGCGGAGAGACGTCGCGATCGAGACGGGCGGTGCGAGCAGCGCGCCCGCCGCCGAGAACCGCGTGAATGCGAGCCCGGTGTTCGACGAGGCGATGCGGACGAAGCCGTCGGTCGAGGTCACGAGGTCGATCGTGATCGGCTCCGCCGTCCCCGTGTCGCCCGTGAGGAACGCGATCGCGGTCGCGGTGCTGTCGTCGGCGAGCGCCCACGCGCGATCGCTCGCGCTGGCGTTGCGTCGTGCGAGCACGAGGACGTCACCGAGCGGCGCGAGCGCACGCGCGAAGTTGGCGCCGGCGCTCTCTTCGAAGAAGGGCCAGCCGCGCAGATCGCTCCCGTCGGGCAAGAACGAGTGGACGGCGGTGCAGCCGCGGTAGAGGTGCGCGGAGCTCTCGCAGTCCATCTCGGCGGCGGTGACGAAGCGACCGCCCTCGAAGATCACGCGCACGTCGCTCACGAAGGGCCGCGCGATCACGAGCCTGCTCAGCGGCAGCGAGGTCCGCGCGAAGGAGGTCGCGTCGACGAGATCGACGCGCCAGACCGTGTCGTCCGCTGCGGACGCCGTGGTGACTGGCACGCACGTGATCGCGAAGGTTCCGTCGCCCGCGGCGAGCTCGGGGGCCGTGGGCGAGACGTTGGGATCCGTCGAGAGACCCTCGCACACGGTGATCGCGCTGCCCGTCGCGTAGAGCCCACGACACCCTGCACAGCCCGCGTCGGGATCGACCGCGGCGTCTGGGTCGGACGCAGCGTCACGATCGCTGGCATCCGGGTCGAGCGCGGCATCGAGCTCGACGACGGGCGCGTCGTCGTTCTCCGCATCGATCGCGAGCGCATCGAGTGTCGAGCCATCGAGCGTGGGCGCATCGAGCGTGGCCCCGGCGTCGGGCCCTCCATCGAGTCGGGCGGCGTCGGGCGAGGCGGGCGCATCGCAGCTGCAGCCGGACATCGACGTCAGGGCGAGGAGCGAGAGGAAGGACGCAAGAGCGCGCATGGGGTCGTCGTACGTCATGCCTCGCTCCCATCCTCCCTCGGGGAGAGGTCGGTGTGAGATCCGTGTGAGATGCGTTGTCCGGAGCGGTGGTCGCGGTCAGAGTCCGCGCGCCGTGAGCACCGCCGATCCCTTCGAGACCGCCATCGAACGCCTCGCGGAGGCGCTCGGGCGCCCCGTGTCGGACGACGCCGCGTGGTCGCGCCTTCGCGCGCGTGTGGCCCGCTTCACCCGCCTCGCGTCCGAGTGGAACCAGCACCTCGATCTCACGGCCGCCGCGGGGCCGAACGACATCGCTGAGGTGCTCGTCGCCGACGCGCTCGTGCTCGCGCGCCCCGAGCTCGTGAACGAAGGCGAGGCGCTGCTCGACGTCGGCACCGGCGCGGGCGGGCCTGCGCTCGCGCTGGCGATCCTCCGTGAGGATCTGTCGGTCGCGCTGCTCGAGCCCAAGGGCAAGCGCGTCGCGTTCCTCCGCACGGTGATCGGCGCGCTCGATCTCGCGCCGCGCGTGCGCGCGCACGAAGGACGCGTCGAGGCCAAGAAGCCGAGCGTCCCGCCGACGGTCGCCGCGCAGCTACCGCGCATCGACGTCTCCTGCGCCCGCGCGACGTTCGAGCCGCGTGTGTGGAGCGACGTCGGGCTCGCGCTCGCGCCCTCGACGCTCGTGTTGCTCGCGCAGGAGAGCGTGCCCGAGGGACGGAGCGTCGCGGCGACGGTGCGCTACACGCTGCCGTTCAAGGGTGCGCCGCGACAGATCGTGCGCCTCGATCGCCCTCGGACGAGCGCGTGAGCGCGCCAGCCGCGAACGTCTCGGCCCCGAGCACGTCAGCCCCGAACGTCTCGCGCGCGAGCGTGCACGGCGCGCTCCTCGCGGTGCAGCTCGCGTTCGCGTCGCTGTCGGTGGCGGGCCGCATCCTCGTGCGCGATCTCGATCCGCTCGCGCTCGCGCTCTGTCGTCTCGCCGGCGCGGGTGTGGTGCTCGTGGCGCTCCATCACCTGCGACCGACGGACGCTGCGCCGATGACGTGGCGCGATCGGCTCGCGGTCGCGGGCTGCGCGGCGCTCGGCATCTTCGGCAACCAGGCGCTCTTCCTCACGGGCCTTCGCTACACGACGGCGACGCACGCGACGTTGCTCGTGGCGACGATCCCGATCTTCACCGCGCTCGTCGGCATGATCGTGTTCGTGCTCTTCCCGCGCGCGGGCGTGGGCGAGCCTGCGCGGGGCGGCGTGCTCGCGGGCATCACGATCGCCGTGATCGGCGTGGTGACGCTCGTCCTGCCCGATGCGATCGCGCCCGACGCCGACGCAGGTGTGGACGCTTGGTGGGGCGATCTGCTCGTGACCGCGAACTCGCTGCTCTACGCGATCTACCTCGTGCTCATCCGCCGCTACGCGACCAAGCACGGCAGTCTGCCCGTCGTGGCGTGGGGCTTCACGTGCGGTGCGCTCCTCTGTCTGCCGCTCGGCGGGCCCGCGCTGCTCGAGGACGCGCCGACGCTCACGTCCGAGAGCTGGATGCTCGTTCTCTACGTCGTGCTCGTGTGCACGGTGTTCACGTACCTCGCGAACGCGTGGGCGCTGCGGCATGCGGAGCCCTCGATCGTCGCGACGTACATCTTCGTCCAGCCGATCGTCGCCGCCGCGCTGGCGTGGGTGTTCCTCCACGAGGTGCCCTCGCCACGGCTCGCGATCGCGGGCGTGCTCGTGGCGCTGGGCGTGGGCCTCGTGGTGCGCACGGACGCCGCGAGCCGCGCCAGCGCGCAGGCGAAGGCGATGCCCGACGGAGTCTCGGAGCCGCCCGCGGCGCGATGAAGTCCGCGTACGGACGCGCCAGGGTGGCCGTCCGTACGCGGTCTCGTCGTCACGCGGGACGCGTGTGGTGCTCGGTGTCGGGGATCCCTCGCCCCGTGAGGATCCGCGCGCGCAGGCTCTCTCCCACGTAGAGGGCCCAGCCCTTCGAGCATGCGTCGTAGCAGTCGCAGCTGGGGCCGATGCCCTCGTGCGTGAAGCGGACCAGCGTTCCTCCCTCGACCTCGGACAGATCGAAGCGGATCGTGGTGCCCTTCCACTCGCCGGGCTTGTCCGCGAACGAGAGGTGCGCGTCGAGGACGCGCCACGCGATGCTCCGGCCGGGCCGCGACTCGATCACCTCTTGGCGAGAGTCGTGGAGGCTGCCGTGTCGGTAGCGGAAGACGTCGCCGACGTCCCGCGAAGCACCCTCGAGGCCCGCCGACCACCAGCTCCGCACGTCGCGGATCGCGTCGAAGACCTCGGACGGGCTCTGGGGCACGTGAACCGAGATCGTGAGGTTCGTGTCGTTCGTCATGTCGCCTCCTCTCACATCGCCCCGAACGCGCGCTCGAAGGCCTTCGGGTCGACCGACCACACCGCGCTCCTCTGCTTGGCCATCGCGATGTCGATCGCGACCGATCCTCGAACTCTCATGTCCACACCTCGTCTCGATGAGGCCGACCTTCGGCCTCTTGGGTGACGACGTGCGGGGGCCGCGCGCTCCTACATGTGCGCCGCTTCTTTTTCTCTCGCCGCGACGAGGCGACCGACGAGCCAACGGCGCTCGTGCTCGTTGGTCACCAGCGCGAGCGCGCGCTCGAGCGAGGCGATCGGGCTCTTGCCGGCGCGCGCGAGGAGATCGGCGCGAACGGCATGGAAGTGGTGATAGCGATCGAGCGCGTCGGCGATGGGCGCGAGCACCGCGAGCCCTTGCTCCGCGCCCGCGACGCGAGAGACGGCCACGGCGCGGTTCATCGCCACCACGGGGGAGTGGTCGATGGCGGCCAGCGCGTCGTAGGCGGCCGCGATGCGCGCCCAGTCCGTCCGCTCGAGATCGGGGGCCGTGACGTGACACGCCGCGATCTCCGCCTGCAGCGTGTAGCTGCCTCCGCCTCCGAGTCGTCGTGCTCGAGAGAGGGCCACGAGGCCCTCCTTGATCAGGCGACGGTCCCAGCGCGCCCGGTCCTGGTCGGCGAGCGGAACCAAGTCCCCGGCCTCGTCGGTCCGCGTCTCTGCGCGCGCGAGCGAGAACGCGACGAGCGCGAAGAGACCGAAGGGCTCCGGCTCGATCGGCATCAGCTCGCACACCTCGCGCGCGAGCCGCAGCGCCTCTGCTTGGAGCTCGACCCGTACGAGATCTCCCTCGCGCGCGGTGTGCCCTTCGTTCAGCACCAGGTAGACGACGGCGAGGACGGCATCGAGTCGCTCGGGAAGCTCCTTCTGCTCCGGCACCTCGTAGGGCACGCCCGAGTCCTCGAGCGTCTTCTTCGCCCGGGCCAGTCGTTGGCCGACGGTCTTCTCCGTCGACAGCAGCGCGCGCGCGACCTCGTCGGTGCTCATGCCGAGCACGACCTTGAGCGTCAGCGCGACACGGCTCTCGAGCGACAGAAGGGGGTGGCAGCAGGTGAAGATGAGACGGAGCGCGTCGTCGTGGATCGTGCGGAGCGTGTCGGGCTCCACGGAGGAATCGGAGACGAGGAGCGGGGTCTTCTCGAGGACCACACGCCGGTGGCGCGCGATGTCGAGCGCACGGTTCTTGGCCGTCGTGGTCAGCCACGCGCCCGGGTTGGCTGGGACGCCTCGGCTCGGCCACTCGTCGAGCGCGGCGAGGGCTGCCTCTTGGAACACCTCCTCGGCCGCATCGAGGCTGCCCACGATGCGCACCAGCGCGCCGACGACGCGCACCTTCTCCCGGCGAAAGACGCCCTCGAGCGACTCCCTCACGAGCGCCAGACCTCCCGAATCTCGAGCGCGCCTTCTTCCACGAACGGCGTCGTGGCGGCCCACGCGACGGCCTCGTCGATCGACTGCATGCGCAAGAAGAAGAGGCCCCCGATCACTTCCTTGCTCTCGAGGAACGGGCCGTCGAAGAGCGCGCCGTGCTCACGCCGTCGCCCCGAGCGCGGCGCCTCCAGTCGGACACCGCCGAGCCAGCGCTCCCCTGGAAAGCCGTTGCGCGTGCGGGCGTCGATCCGATCCATCACCTCGATCCACGCCTCCTCGTTCGGCGCGCTGCCGAGGACGCCGAACGCGAAGACGCGCCCGGGCTGGCTCGTCTTGTCCGGACGCGTGTGCCTCTTCATCACCGGTCGCACCTCGACGACGGTTCCGGGCGGGGTCGGCAGCCGCCGTGCGACCTCCTGCGCCTGCTCCCAGCCCTCGGCTCGCACGATCGCGTACGCGCTCAGAGCCTCCTCCGCCGGCGCGCGCTCGACCTCGACCTCGCCGGCACGGGCTCGCACGCGTCGGCCCTCGCTGGCAGGGCGCAAGCGCTCTGCGTCGACGAGGACCGAGGCGTCGCGGAGCTCGCGCTCCCACGAAGCGTGACCTTCGAGCAGATCACGGGTCTGCGCGGGCGTGAGCTCTTCGTCGCGCGCTTCGTTCGAGACGACCAGGACCATCAGCTCGGGCATGCGCTCCTCCGTGACGACGACGATCGAGCAGGGTCGATCTCGACATCGTATCGAAGGACGAAACGCCGACGCGGCAGACAGCGCGCCAGCCAGGGCCGTGGAGCTGGATCACTCGGCGGAGGCGCTGACCAGACGTGCGGCGCGTACGGCCATGCCATAGGCGCGATCGGCGCGGGCGTCGGTGCGCGGGTCGGTCACGCCCCACGCGTGCATGCGCGAGAGGGCGGTCTGGTGGACGTCGAGGGCGGCGTAGGTGCGCTCCGAGCAGCCGTGCGCGGGGACCGGCGTCGCCTCCGAAGAGCCCTCGACACCGAGGGCGCGCGCGCAGCGAGCGAGCGCGAGCTGGGCCGTGGAGAGCGCGTCCTCCACGCGTCCCGTACGCTCGTAGCCGCGCGCCAGGCGGTGAGCCACGGCGGGATCGGCGAGCACGTCTTCGTCGGCGGACATGAGCGCGCTCACCGCGAGCTCGGGCCGATCGAGGCGGAGGTAGGCGTCGGCCAGCTCTTCCGCGAGCGCGGCGTCGTCACGGTGGGTCGCGAAGCGGTCTTCGAGGGCCGAGAGCTCGCGGGTCGAGTCCAGGGCGGGATCGAGCGCGGCCGATTCCTCGGTGATCGTGAGCGAAGCCCAGACGGCGCCGAGCAAGCACAGGATTCCGAGGTTCAGCTTCAGCTCCATCGCCAGGCTCCTCCGGGGCTCGAGATCGGTGGCTCACCGCGACCGGCACCCGAGAGACACGGGTGGGGCGTGGGCCTTGGACAACGACCTCTCGGAGAAGTTCCCGAGCGAATCGTCGACGACCCACGAGCCTACGCCGGGGACGGGCCGAGCCTTCCTCGCCGGGGCGAAAGGAGGCCCATCGCTTCGCGTGGTACGGTCACGGCTCGACCTCGGAGGCCCATGATCGCCGCTCCCGCCCGCCCCGTCTTGCTCGCGATCCCTTTGTTTCTCGGCCTTTCGTGCGCTCCGCAGCCGGTGCCGGCGTGCGCCGCCGAGGCCGTCGAGGGCTGCGTCGTGACGCAGCAGGCGTGCGAGCTCGTGGCCGGCGCGCCGACCTGCGTGCGCTGCGGCTCCGGCACGCGGGTCGATCCTGCCACCGGCACCTGCGAGCCCCTGGTGGGCACCCCGCTGCGGCACGACTTCCCCGAGAACGCGACCGCGCCGGGGGAGGAGATCTCGGGTCTCTGCCGCAGCTGGACGCTGAACAACGAGGAAGAGCTGTGGGTCACGGCGGTCGAGCTCGAGCAGGACGAGCTCTCGCACCACTCCAACTGGATCTTCGCGCCCGTCGGACAGTTCGATGGCCCCGACGGCGTCTGGGACTGCGACGAGCGCGGCTACGATCAGCTGACCGGTGCCGTCGCGGGCGGCGTGCTCTACGCGCAGTCCACCCAGGCCACGCACGAGGTGCAGGCGTTCGCGCCCGGCGCTGCGATCCGCATCCCGCCGCACAGCCGCATCATCAGCGACATCCACGTGCTCAACACCACGGGCGCTGCGGCGCGAGGGCACCTCTCGCTCACGATCTACACGGTGCCTCGCAGCGAGGTGACGGCCGCGCTCACGCCGTTCCACATCGAGTACCACCCGCTCGACATCCCTGCGCGCGGGCGCGTCCGCTACGTCGCCGAGTGTCCGATCGGGAGCGAGATCGAGACGCAGCTCGGCGGCGAGCCCTACACGCTGCGCCTCCACTACTCGCTGCCGCACACACACTCGCTCGGCACGCGCGTGTTCCTCGAGGCGGTGGGCGGCACGCACGACGGCGAGTCGCTCGTGGACGTGCGCGGCTACAACGGCGAGGCCCGCGGCCTGCTCTACGATCCGCCGATCGATCTGTCGGACGTGGAGACGCTGCGCTTCGGCTGCGAGTTCGAGAACCCGCGCTCGGAGAACGTGGGCTACGGCATCGGCGATCAGGAGATGTGCGAGATGCTCGGCTTCGTCGAGGGGCCGGTCGCCTTCGAGAGCCGCGTGATGACGCGCGAGCCCGCAGGGGAAGAAGACGGCATGCAGGTCGCGCGCGGTCCCTGTCAGACGCTGGTCATCCCGTGGACGGGGCGCGGCCTGTGAGCGAGGCGCCTCCGCTCTCGGCGCTCGATCGGCTCGCGGCCTCGCACAGCCTCGGGGATCTGCTCGAGGTGCTGCGCGCGGGCTTCGGCGGCTACGAGCTCCTCTCTCACCACGCGCAGGGCGAGTTCCACCACGACGTCGTTCTGCGCGTGAAGCAAGCGCGGGCGCTACCGTCGGAGTGGCTCGTCGTGAGCACGAACTGCAACGGTGGTGTGAAGGAAGTCGTCGCGACGCGCGAGCTCGCCGATCCCGTCGGTCTCTGGCGCTGGCGCTGTCCCGACAACGCCGAATTCGATGCGCCCCTGCCCGAGGTGCTCGGCTTCGCGCGCACACACCATCACTTCGATCCCTGCGAGCTGCTCGTGACCGACGCGCGCAGCGAGCTCCGCGAAGAGCACCGCGAACGACAGCGCGGCGGCGGCTGGAAGTGCCGCACGTGACGCACGTGGACGTCGCGCGGTGAGCCGTCCGATGGAGCGACGTCGCTTCTTCGGCGCGCTGGGTGCCCTCGGCGCCGGCACGATCGTGAGCGCGAGCGCGAGCGCGCAAGAGGCCGTGGCGTGTCGCGCAGGCGATCGCGAGACGCCGCATCCGATCACGAACGCGGCCGCGGGCGCCGATCGCATGCACCTGCCGATCGTGTCGCTGCCGGCGCGACCGCGGCTCGGACGCGCGTTCGATCTCGTGGTGCGCGTGGGCGAGCCGCTGCACGAGCAGCGCATCGATCACCACATCGCGTGGATCGAGGCGCGCTACGGCAGCGATCGCCTGTTCGTGTGTGATCTCTCCCCCGACGTCCCGTTCCCCGTGGTCCGCGTGCCCGTCGTGCTGCGTCGCGTCGACGAGCTCGCCGTGCGCCTCTTCTGCACCCGCCACGGCGCCTTCGAGTGGCGCCTCGCCCTCACCCCGACCTGAACGCACGCGAACACGTCGGGCTCGCGCTCGGCCTTCGAGGCTTCGCGCGGCGGACGACCGCGACCGCCGATGGCTCGCCTCGACTTCGCCGTCACCCCGGCATGGCCGATCGGTCAGCGTCGCGCCGCAGACTCCCTCTCCCGCCCGCGGGAGAGGGTTGGGGTGAGGGCCAGGCCACCGCGAGCCCGCGTCGCGCATCGACGTGATCGGCCGCGTCAATACCGTGAATGGCCCTGACTCATCTGTGTCGGTTAGCAGGAAGCACGAGATCTCGTCGGCCTGCCCGAGCCCGTCGTGCGTGACCGCGTCGTCGCGCCGCCGGGAGGCGCCTGAATGGCCGTACGCGGTTCACGTGCTCGTGGTCGCGTTGCCGAGCGGCATGGGCGAGTCGGATTCCGACGGCGTCGTCGAGTACGTCCACGTTTGGTTCACCGCGTTCGTCATCGTCAGCATTGCAGCTCGCACCTCGTTACGTGCGGGAGGGGAGCGCCGGAAACACCGCGAATTCAGCATCGCGTCAAAGCGCCCTCAGAAGCCCGGTGTTCTCGGGGGCTTGAACCCCCTTGCAGTGACCCCGTGAGCGAAGCGCTCGGCGGGGCTCGAACAGGTCGAACAGGCCTCGACGCCCGATCAGCCACTACCCGTTCCTGAATCTCGGCGTGCGAATTTCCCGAGAGAAACGACATCGCGTCAACTTCCCCTCAGAACCCAAATACTTCTGGGTAGTTCGAGTGCCTTGGAGTGACCCTACGCGCGTAGCGCTCGACCCGTCGCGGTGCCCAAAGGCGCAAGGCGCTCATTTAGTAGACCGTGGCGCGACGAGATGCCAACCACGTCGATGTGCACTTCGTCGAGCCCTCGCCGCTACGTCAGGGCGAAGCGCTAGGAGTCCGAGTTCAATCTCAGTCGCCCGGACTCGAAGACCGCCAAGCCGGATACTCAACAGGCTCGCAATAGCGCAATGATTCCCGGTCGTAGATGCAGCGAACAGTCCAGGGATTCTCGCAGCCTCGAACCTCACACATGAACTCGCTACTCTCGACACATATGCCGCCGATCTCTGACGGTTCTTCGCAGGCGTTACGACGATGGAAGTAGCACGACAGTGTTGGATTTGGGCAGATTCCGTCATGGGACGACGCAAGAGCAGATCGAGCGTCGCGTTCAACATCGACAGATCGAAAGGACACTCCACACCCGACCGAGCAGAGTACGGCGATACCGAACAGTTGACGCCGCGACACCGTCACCTCTGGCCCCGCCGTTGACCGGTAGGAGCGGTATTGAGGTACGGGAGAGGACGGTCTTCAGGAGGGTGCGGTGCCCCGCGATGTCGATGAGCCGGTGGCGTCTCCCCGTAGTCAAAGCTCCACAAGAAGTGCGCCTCTGCGTCGACAACACCGTCGTCAGGTTGTGTGTCGCCGCGGGCGTGAAAGCGACTCTCGTGAGACGAATTGAGCCCAGCAAACTGCCTAAATACGTGGATGATCAACTCGTGTGCTGGAGTGTCGCGAGGCCCTCCGGTGGAGAACTTCGGACCTCGATCGTCGGGCGAGAGATACCATACACCCGCCTCAGGCAGGTTTCCTTGATAGCGAGGATGAAGTGCCCAAGGGATCGTGTATCCCGCTCCTCGATCTGCTGCGACCTCCTCGGCGAGGTCGCCCGTGATGTCTTCGGGTTTCCGCGTGCCAATCATGACGTCTTGGTCCGACTCTGCAACGTACCGCAGACGTTCGTAGACAGAGCCTCCGAGTTGCGCTCCGCGTCCGCCGGAGGCTCGTGCGGAGCCGTAGAGGTCCTGCACTTGAATGTGGCCGCCTGAGTAGGTGATTGCATCCGCTTCCGCGTGGGCACGAAGGACGTATTCGCCTGCCATTGCCGTTGCAGCGTCGGAATCCATGAGACCGCGATCGGCAAGATCCAAGAGACGACTAGCTCTGGCAAGTCCCTCGGCGATCACGGTACCGCGGAGTTCTCCTAGGAGCTCCTCGACGTATGCATCCGAAGGCGCGGAGTAATCGGTGGGTGCATTATGCCATGTGTTCCCAATCTCCCAGGTTACGGGAGTAATTGTTAGACCGAGAGGGTCCGTTGCCTGCAGCATGTTTCCGCTGACATAGTGGTATGAGTTGAGAGCTTCGCCACCGTCCCCCGCGTGGATGTGCAACGGATCTGGCGTTGCCCACCTACCGAGCCTCGGGATGAGCCATCGCTCGCCGAAGTAGACGGCGCCAATCTCTTCATCGGCCTCCTTCCCAGTGAACCCAATCGGCTCGAGCGGAGCCGCGGCATCGTCTGTCCAGAGGTTCTCGCGGGCACCGCTCGGGTAGTACGTCGAGACTTCGAGTAGCTCGTTGCTCTCGATGTCGAGCACAGCGGCGGTGGTGCCGAGGAGGTCGGAGGCGCGGATGGTGGCTCGGCGGTTTCGGTCGAACTCTCCGCCCATGGTGTCGGGCTCGGCGTCCCAGACGATGCGTGCTCCGCCGATCATGTACTGCGTCTCGGTCGCATCGGTTTCGGTCGTCGAGCCCTGTGCGTCGTACGTGCCCGAGCCTCGCACGAGGCCGCGGCGTTCGAAGTGACCGGGGTAGACGGTGAGCGCGATGCGGTGGCTGGTGTTCTGAGCACCGTAGGCGAAGGATTCTTCGACGGTGCGCCGATTGGCTCCGTCGTAGCGGTAGCGCATGCGCGTCTGGTAGGTCCAGTCACCGGTGCCGCCGGGGCGGTCGTAGCGGCGGGCGTCGACGAGGCGGTTGAGCTCGTCCCAGCGGTAGCTGTAGTGCTGCTCGACAGCGCAGGTGCAGCCGGCGGCGAGGATGCTCGCACGGCTCGATGCGCTGGACGAGGGGCTGTCGGTGCAGCTGTTGGTGGTCGTGTCGTCGCACTCACCGTGGACGGTGAAGGACGTGACGTTGCCGCTGTCGCCGTAGGCGACCTCGACCCAGCCGGCGCCGTCCCAGCCGCTCTCGATGCCTGCGACCGAGTCGATGTTGGTGGCGAAGTAGAGCGCGCTCGGACGGGTGTCGTCTCCTTCGTCGCGGCCGTTGGTGATGGCGCCGAGCGAGCGTTCGTAGAAGCTCGAGGCGTCGTCGTCCCACCCGACCTGGTTGCCCAGCCAGTCCCAGTCGTCGATGCGCTCGCCCTCGGTCACGACCTCCTGACTGTCGCCCGCGACCACAGCGCGTGTCGAGGGCGCCTCTCATCGTGGTCAGCGAAGCCGGCACCCCGAATTCCCCGCAGAAACACCATCGCGTCAATTGCCCTCCAGAACCTCAGTCTTTCGGACCACTTGGAGTGGCCTGTAGTGACCCCCAAGCGCGAGCCCCAAGCGCGCAGCGGGCGCCCGTGAATTCCCTGAAGAAACGCCATCGCGTCAAATGCCCTCCAGAACCTCAGTCTTTCGGAGTACTTGGAGTGGCCTGTAGTGACCCCCGAGCGCGAAGCGAGCGGACCCCCGAGCGCGAAGCGAGCGACCCGAGCGGGAAGCGAGCGACCCCCGAGCGCGAAGCGAGCGGGAAGCAGGGCGACGCGGATCGGATCGCCACCCTCTCTCGACGTGGTCCGCACCAAGCGCCGACGACGCACGGAACGCTCCGTCGGCGACCCGGTCGTCGCGCCCGTGTCCTTCTCGGGCACTCAGCACGGCACCCCAGCCCTCTCCCGCGCGCGGGAGAGGGAGTATGACGCCCCGGCGTTCTCGAGCCTCAGTGCGAACGCGCGCGGCGACGGGCGATCGCGAGGCCGAGGGTGAGCGCGGCGAGGGCCCAGCCCATGGGGCTGCTGGGATCTGCGTCGCGCGAGGCGACCGTGCAGCCACCCGAGCTGGGCGGCGGAGGGGGCGGGTCGGGCGCGAAGCATGCGCGTGAGCCGTCTTCGAGCGCCTCGCAGAGGAAGCCGGGGCCGCAGCGATCGGCGGAGCTGCAGGGCACCGTGCACGCGCCGTCGCGGCACATGCCGGTGGAGCACTCCATGTCGCTCGCGCACCCCTCGCCGACGAGGCCTCCGATGGGCGCGCAGATCATCGAGCCCACGTCCACGCACTCGAAGCCGAGCGGGCAGGGCGCGTCCGCGGAGCACGTGGCCGTGCACCAGTTGCGATCGCCCTGCGCCGCGCACACGGCGTCGAGCGCGCAGTCTGCGCTCGTGACGCATGGGCCGCCCACGGGCTGCTCGCGCGGGAGGAGACAGTTGCCATCGATGCAGGCGAAGCCCTCGTCGCAGCGCCGGCTCGCGCCCATGCAGGGCTCGGCACACTCGCCCACGCCGTCGCGCACGACACACAGGCCCGAGCGGCACTGCGTGCTGTCCATGCACACCTCGCCGAGGCCGCGCATGCTGCCGAACGAGCTCGCGTCGATGCACACCGAGCACGCGCCGTCGCTCGCGACGCAGACGTCGCCATCGAGGCAGTCGCCGCGATCGCCACGACACGGATCGAGGCAGCGACGACGCCCATCACCCGGATCGCGACAGAGACCGCTCGCGCAGTCGGTGTCGGCGGTGCACGTCGTCTCGAGCGGTGCCATGCCGACGGCGCCGGGCACGCAGAAGCCGTCGCACGAGCCGGGCTCGGACGCGCAGTAGAAGCTCGGCGGACAACCCACCAGCGGGCGCAGCGGATCGCACGGCTGCGAGCACACGTAGCCCGCGGGCGTGCCGGCGCAGACGCCGCCCACACACTCGGCGCCATCGGTGCACGCCTCGCCGAGCGGGAGGCAGACCTCGTCGACCATCTCGTTGCAGTCGTTGTCGAGGCCGTCGCAGATCTCGTCCTCGGGGAAGCAGCCATCACCCACGGACTCGAGCACGCCGTTGATCCAGTCGATGTGCCGGTAGACCTCGTTGTAGGCGCCGGGCGCGGTGCCGCAGCGCGGCTCGCTCATCCCGTCCGGGCTGTAGATGAACGACGCGACGCCGTAGATGGTGCCGTCGGGGCCGATGAGCGGACCGCCCGAGTCACCCGAGCAGACCGTGGGGTCGACGAAGATCAGGCCGCCCATCACGCCGGTCACCTGCGTCGTGACGCGGTACTTCGTGCCCGACGATCCCGAGGGACGCTGACCGAAGCCGACCGCGGTGCTGTCCATGCTGAGGATCGAGCCGCCCGTGCGCTCGCGCTGGATCTCGTACGGCGTGTCGGTCGCGGGCGTCGCGAGGACGAGCAGGCCGAGATCGGTGGCGCGACCGTCGCCGATGTTGTCCGTCGAGCCGGGGATGATCTCGACGCGAGAGACGCGGTACTCGGCGTCGAAGCTGCGCTCGTCCGTGCCGCGGTAGAGCCGGAAGGAGCTCGCCCGGGCGGTGCCCGTGCCCGCGGCGTTCACCACGCAGTGTCGCGCGGTGAGCACCACGCGCGGAGAGATCAGCGCCGCGGTGCAGGCGGCACCGTCGAGGCGGTACATGAAGTACACGCTGCGAGAGCCAGTCTCGCGCTCGCCGCCGACGATCGACTCCGTCGTGACGTCGACGGGAGAGGCAGCGCAGCCGGCGAGCCCGGCGACGAGCGCCGCGCCTGCGATCGATCGCGCGACCCAGTTTCCACCGGTGCTCGGCAGCGACGCAACGCTCACTGCGCACCCCGACGCGTGCGACGCGTGGCGCGGAACGCCGTGAGGCCGACGAGCGCGAGGCCGAACAGCGCGAGGCTGCTCGAGCGCGTGC
>JAFLCL010000197.1 GCA_017303575.1 Deltaproteobacteria bacterium | reverse complement strand
CTCGGTGCGCTCGGCGGCGTGGGCGCGGGGCACGACGGTGCCTCGTGGGCGCGTCTCTCGGACGTCGCGCGCGTCGAGGAAGGCGCCGTGCCTCGCATCGGCGTGGGCACCTCGAACGGCGGCGGCGAGGTCGTCTACGTGATGTGTCAGATGCTCAGCGGCGAGAACGCGCTCGAGGTGATGGATCGCATCCACGCCGAGCTGCCTGCGCTGCGCGCGAGCTTGCCGGCGGACGTGTCGATCGAGGTGACCTACGATCGCGAGGAGCTCGTCCTCGCGACGCTACGCACCGTGGGGACGAGCCTGCTCGAGGGCGGCGTGCTCGTCGCGCTCGTCCTCCTCGCGATGCTCGGCAGCGTGCGCGCGGGCGGCCTCGTCGCCGCCGTGATCCCGCTGTCGATGCTCGGCGCGGTGGTGTGGATGGTCCTCTTCGACGTCCCCGGGAACCTGATGAGCCTCGGGGCGCTCGACTTCGGCCTCCTCGTCGACGGAGCCGTCGTCGTGGTCGAGGCAGTGTTCCACGAGCTCTCGGACGCCAAGAAGCGGGGAGAGGTGCTCGACGCGCTCCGCGTGCGCGAGACGATCGCGTCGAGCACCGCCGCGGTGGCGCGCCCCGTCTTCTACGCCGTGAGCATCATCGCGCTCGTCTACGTCCCCGTGCTCACGCTCGACGGCGTCGAGGGCGTGATGTTCCGGCCCATGGCGCTGACGGTGCTCTTCGCGCTCAGCACGGCGCTCTTGCTCGGTCTCACCTTCGTGCCCGCGATGCTCGCGCTCCTCCTGCGGCCCGAGCACGTGCCCGACGACGAGCCGTGGATCGTGCGCGTCGCGACGACAGCCTACGCGCGCCTGCTGCCGATCACGCAGCGACTCTTCGGCGTGCACGTGTTCCTCGTCGCTGCCGGCCTCGGCGCCGGCCTCACGCTCTTCGCCCTCTCGGGCACCGAGTTCATCCCCACGCTCGACGAAGGTGACCTGGTCGTGCAGGTCACGCGACACGCGGACGTGTCGCTCGAGGCGCAGATCGAGCACGCGGCGGTCCTCGAGCGCGCGCTCCTCACGGTGCCCGAGGTGCGCGCGGTGAGCCACCGCATCGGGAGCCCGAGCGTCGCGACCGACATCATGGGCATCGAGATGGCCGACGTGTTCGTGTCGATGCGCCCGCGCGGCGAGTGGCGTCAGGGGCTCGATCGCGAGGCGCTCATCGCGGAGCTCGAGGCACGCGCGAACGAGGCCGATCCACGCGCCTCCTACGGCTTCACGCATCCGATCCAGATGCGCTTCAACGAGCTCTTGGCCGGCTCGACGAGCGACGTCTCGCTCAGCATCCGCGGCGCGGACCTCGACGAGCTGCAGCGCCTGGGCACCGGCGCGGCCGACGTGATCCGCTCGGTCGAAGGGGCCGTCGACGTGCGCGTGACCTCGCCGCCTTCGGTGCCGGTGCTCGACGTGGTGCCTCGCGCCCTGGACGCTTCTCGCTTCGGCCTCGACGCGCGCGACGTGCTGGATCTCGTCGAGGCACAGCGCGCCGGCCTCACGGTCGGTGTGACCGAGGACGGCCCCGTGCGCGTCCCGGTGCGCGTGAGGCTCGGCACGACCCCGAGCGCGTTCGATCTGGAGCGCGCGCTCGTGCCCGTGCGGCGTCAGGACGGCGCGCCTGGCCTCGTGCCTCTCTCGCGCGTCGCCGACGTCACGCGCGTTCGTGCGCCCGCGCTGGTCGATCACGAGGGCGGGCACCGCCGCATCGTGATCGCGTTCAACGTGCGAGGGCGTGACCTCGGCTCGGTGGTGGAAGAGTCGCAGCGTCGCGTCGCGGTCGAGGTGCCGATGCCGAACGGCTACGTGCCGAGCTGGGGCGGGCAGTCCGAGAGCCTGGCGCGGGCCCGATCGCGCATGTCGATCGTGGTGCCCGTGGTGCTCGTCGCTGTGCTCTTCCTCCTCTACCGCGCGCTCGATCGCATGAAGAGCGCCCTCCTCGTGTTCGCGAACGTGCCCTTCGCGGCCGTCGGCGGCATGGCGATGCTCTACCTGCGGGGCATGCCCATCTCGATCTCGGCAGCGATCGGGTTCGTCGCGCTCTCGGGCATCGCGGTCATGAACGGCGTGGTGCTCGTCTCCCGCGTCCATGCCGAAGAGGCCGCGGGCTTCACGCCGGCGGACGCCGTCGTCCGCGCTGCGCGGAGCCGCGTGCGTCCCGTGCTCATGACGGCGCTCGTCGCTGGCCTCGGCTTCGTGCCGATGATGCTCGCCACCGGTGTGGGCGCCGAGGTGCAGGCGCCGCTCGCGACAGTGGTCGTCGGCGGCCTGGTCACCTCCACGCTGCTGACGCTGATCGTGCTACCTGCGGTCTATGCTCGGTTGATGCACGCACGGCCCTCCGCCGCTGCGGGACGAGCCCGGCTGGACTCGTGAGCACGAGCACGCATGGAGCGGACGTCATGAGAATCCTCCTGGTCGAGGACGAAGAGAAGCTGGCGCGCTTCCTCGTGCGCGGCCTGCGCGAGGAGGGGCACCAGCTCGACCAGTGCACGCACGGCAAGGACGCGCGCGCGCGCATCGCGGCGCTCGGCTACGACGTCATCGTCCTCGACTGGATGCTGCCGGACGACGACGGTCTCGCGATCGTCGAGCACATGCGCCGCGAGGGCGTGCGCACGCCCGTGCTCATGCTGACGGCGCGCGGCGAGACGAGCGAGAAGGTGCTCGGTCTACGGAGCGGTGCCGACGACTACCTCACCAAGCCCTTCGCGTTCGAGGAGCTGCTCGCGCGTCTCGAGGCGCTGCACCGGAGGAGTGAGGGCGCGGCCAGCGAGCACGCGCTGGGCGATGCGACGCTCGATGCGCGACGGCGGTGCCTGCGCCACGGCAACGTCGAAGTTCCGCTCACGGCACGCGAGCACGCGCTCTTGAGCGAGCTGTTCGCGCACGCGGGTGAAGTGCGAGGGCGCGCGCAGCTCCTGGCGGAGGTGTGGGGCCATGCGTTCGAGGGCGACCCCAACATCCTCGACGTCTACGTCGGCTACGCGCGCGCCAAGCTCGCCAAGCTCGCCGAGGCCGCCGGTCCCAAGGCGCGCGTTCCGTCCGTCAAGGCCGTGCGCGGTGTGGGGTTTCGTCTCGCGCTCGACGAGCGCAAGGACGACGAGGGCAGCGCGCGATGACCTCACTGCGCGCGCGTCTCGTCGTCTTCGGCGCGGTGCTTCCCACGCTCCTTCTCTGCGTGGCCGTCTTGGTGGCCGGCGCGATCTTCGAGCAGCTGCTCCTTTCGGGGGTGGACGAGGCGATGCGGACGCAGGCCGCGGTGGAGGCCGTGAGCCTCTTCGACACGCCCGACGGCACGCCGCACGTGCACCTGGCTCGCTCGCCGCTCGGCGCCGAGATCGACGGCCTCGTGTCCGCGATCGCCCTCTACGACGAGCGAGGCGAGCGGATCACGGCGTACCCGCACGACTTCGCCGGCTTCCCCGCGACGCTCCGCCCCGCGGACGTGCGCGAGCAAGCCCCTCGCGATGCGCTCGACTCGCGGGGCAGTCGCATTCGTCTCCTGACGCGCGTGGTGAACGACCCCTCCGGTCGACCCATCGCGCTCTGGCTCGGACACGACCTCTCCCACCACACCGCCACGCTGCACGCGTACTACGAGAGCGCGGCCGTGGTGGTGGGCCTCGTGGCCTGCATCCTCCTCGCGCTCCAGCTGGTGCACGCCGCCCGGATCCATCGCCGCCTCGCGGCGCTGGTCGCCCACATGGCGCGCCTCCGCGAGGGGGATCTCGATGCGTCGCTGCCCGCCGACGCGACCGAAGACGAGCTCGGCAACCTGCGCGAGGCGATCGCCGACGCGACGGAGAAGCTCCGGATCGCCCGACGCGCGCAGGAGCGCCTCGTGTCCGATGCGGCGCACGAGCTCCGCACCCCGCTCGCCACGATGAAGGCAGCGATCGACGTGACGCTCCGCCGCGAGCGCACGAAGGAGGAGCTGCGCGAGACGCTCACGCACGTGGGCGACGAGGTCGACCGGCTGACGCAGCTCTCGAGCGCGCTGCTCGATCTCGCCGCCCTGCGCGCGCGCGAGCCGGAGCGCGTGGAGCTCGACCTCGCGGAGCTCGTCGAGAAGGCCGTGACGGGTGGGCGCCGCGCCGCCGAGGCGCGCGACGTCGTGCTCGAGGTACGCGGACCGGCGCAGCTGCCTGCGCGCGGCTCGCCGCGCGAGATCCGCCAGGCGCTCGACAACCTCCTCGCGAACGCCATCGCCCACACGCCGACTGGCTCACGGATCGAGGTCGCGCTCGAGGCACTGGCCACACGCGCACGCGTCGTCGTGCGGGACGGCGGTGAGGGCATCCCCGAGTCCGAGCGCACGCTGGTCTTCGAGCCGTTCCATCGCGGACTGAACCGCGACGCGACCGTGCACCCGCGCGGTCAGGGGCTGGGCTTGGCGATCGTGCGTGACATCGCAGCGCGCCACGGTGGCAGCGCCTACGTGCTCGAAGAAGCACGCGAGGGCGCCGCAATCGTGTTCGAGATGGCCACGCGCCGCTGAAGCGACGGAGTGATCAGCTCGCGCTCTCGAGCCTCTGACAGCAGCCCGCAGGCATGAGGAACGGCACGCAGAGCGGCTCGATCGAGCCATCGGTGCGCACGCGGTAGTCGACGTCGGGCACGCGCATCTCGCGCGTCTGGCGCATCGCTCCGTCCGGCGTCTCGAGGCTACGGCTCGCCTCGGGGTAGCCCTCGAGCGTCGTCGCATCGCGCAGCGGACAGAGCGGGAGGTTGCAGAACGGGAGCACGGGCGCGCAGCACTCTTCGGTCGGCTGCGTGTAGGTCACTGGCGTGACCATGCCGGTCGTCGATCGGATCGCGCTGGTGCACGCGGCGATGCCGTGGCCATCGGCGCTCGAGAGGTGATCGGGCGCGTTCTCGCCGTCGGGATCGACGACGGCGAAGCTGCCCGCGCGGCCCTGGCCTCGCAGCATCAGCGTGCTGTCTGCACACTCCGGAAGCGTCCCGTCGGCCCGCGGGAGATCGAGCTGATTCACGGCTGTCGTGCGGTACGCGGTGTCGGGGCAGCCGAGCTCGTTGGGGATGGACCACGCCTGCGACGAGTACGCGCCCGCTTCGAACACGTAGCCGGTGTCGGTGCGGAGGGCGGTCTCGGTGCGGCAGCCCGGGGTGCACGTATCCTCGGTGCCGCCGCCCGCGACGCACTCCGCGACGCAGTCTGCGAGCACGTCGATCACGCGGCCTCCCGCCATACCCGAGAGCACGTTCACGTCGTAGTTGCCGGTCGGCAGCTCCTGACAGTCGACGGGACGGCCCTCGTAGAGCTCCGCGATGTTGCCGGGCGCGATGTAGGGCACGCGGCAGGTCGCGGGAAACGCGGGGTTGGTGATCGCCACGGCGACGGGCGGGATGACCACGTCGGCGCTCGCGAGCGTCTGCTTCGGCACGAAGCCCTGACGCACGCCCACCGGCACGGTGGGTCGGATCGTCGCGATGAGCAGCACGTCGGGGATGCCTGCGCGCGTCTCGATCGCATTGCGCGCGCGGCGCATCAGGATCGCGGGCAGGTACCAGGGCACGCCCGTCGATCCGAGGATGGGATGGAGATCGGGCGTCCCGTCGGCGTTGGCGTCGATGTTGAGGATCGGCAGGCCGTGACGGCTCGCGCGGAAGTCGAAGCCCATGCCCGCGGCGGTCATCGCGGTGCCGAACGGGTTCGCGCCGTAGAGATCCGTCACGTCGGGATCGCGCACGAGCGTGATGCGCATGTCGGTGAGCTGGTAGAGCGCCTCTTCGCGCGCGATCGAGTCCGCGATGAGCGGGATCGTGGCCTGCGACGAGAGGGCGAGCGTGTCCGTCTCGACCTGGAAGATCGGTCGCTCCGTGCGCACGACGGCGCCCAGCGTGACGGCGACGCCATCGAGCGCGAAGCCCTCGGGTGCCTCGCTCGCGGGAGGCAGCTCGATCGGCTGGTACACGGGCACGGGCGCCGACGCGCTCACGAACGCGCCACCACCCACGTCGCCCGCCGTGGCGAGGTTGCGGACGGAGAAGAACGGGTTGAAGTCGCCGTCTGCGTCGTAGAAGCCGCGGATCTGGTAGGTGCGGCCGAGGCGCACGGAGGGCCACGTGAAGCCGACCGAGCGCATGATCGGCGCGAGATCCTCGGCGCTCGGCGACGCGGGCATGCAGTCGTCCAGCGAGAACACGAGGTCGCCCGGGAGCACCATGAAGTTCTCGGCGCTCGTCGCGCTGCCCGAAGGCGGCGGCGGGTTGTCGTAGCGGAACATGAGGAGCACGACGCGACCGGGGATCGCGTACGCGCTCCCATCCTCGCGACGGAGACACTCGGGCCGCGGACCGGAGTAGAGGACCGAGCCACGCAGCACGCCCGTGGGATCGGGCGTCGGACCGCCCATCGAGCGCAGCGTGTCTCCTTGCGGCGACTCGCACGCGACAACAGACGTCGCCAGTGGGGCCGCGAGCAGCGCGGTGACCAGCGCGCCGCGGCTCACGAAGCGAGGGGAGCGTTGGGTGATCGACGTCGCCATGATCAGAACCTCACCGTGGCGGTGCCGAAGAAGCGGCGATCGACCGGCTGACCAAAGGGATGCTCGCGGTGCCCATCGGCGATCAGGTTGGTGCCCATGATCGCGAGGTCGAGGTGGTCGTCGAAGAGCGACCAGCCGATGCGCGCGTTGAGCGTCGCGTAGTCGGGCAGCGTGAAGGTCGTGAACACGACCTGGTTGGTGTTCGCGTCCAGCTCCTGCTCGACCCACGTCTGCGAGCTCTGCCACGAGAAGTCGACGGCCACGTGGAGGCCGAACGGCGCGCGGTACTGGACGCCGAGGTTCACCATGTGCGCGCTCGTGCGCGCGTCGCGCGCGAACGGGCTGTTCGCAGCGCCACCCGCGAGCGGTGCGGTCTCGTGGATCGCGTAGTTGCCGTAGATGTCGAGGCCGTCGACGGGATAGACGCGCGCGCCGAGCTCGCCGCCGATCTGCTGGAAGATGCCCGGCTCGTTCGCGAACACGAGCTGGCTCACCGCGAAGGCTTGATTGTTCGGGTCGTAGCCCGCGCGCTCGGTGCCGTTGACGAAGTCGGCGAGGCGGAAGGGCTGGTTGCGCGAGAGGAAGATGAAGTCGTAGACGAAGTTGAAGTACCCGTTCAGCTCGAGCGAGAAGTACTCCGTCATCGCGTTCATGTAGCCGAGCTCGACCGAGATCATGCGCTCGGGGTTCAGGCTCGTGGTGCCGATGCCGTACGCGGTGGCGCCGCGCAGCGGTGTCGCGTTGGGCGCTGCGATGTAGCTCTCGACGAAGGTGGGCGAGCGGAAGGCCGCGCCACCAGTGAGGCGGATCGTCTGACCCTCGGTCGGGTGCACGACGACCGAGCCGCGCGGCGAGACCTGCGGACCGACGAGCGGATGGAGATCACCGCGCACCGACAGCACGATCTGCAGCACGTCCGAGAAGCGCAGCGTGTCCTGCACGAAGACCGAGCCGTGATGCTGGGTCTGGATGAGACCGTTGATCCAGTCCCAGTCGATCTCCTTGAAGCGGTAGCCGATGCCCGCGATCACTGCGTTCTCGATGCCCGCGATGTCGAACGTGTTGCGGTACAGGGCCTCGACGTCGACGACGTCCTGACGTCGCACGCGGTGGAGCTGCGAGAGCTCGAGGCCGCCGGGCACGTTCGCCTGGTTGGTGACGACGGTCTGGAAGCGGTTCCAGAAGCCACGCACCGAGAGGCCGACGTCCGTCTGTGCCTCGACGAAGGCCTGCGAGAACAGGCCCTCGCTGCCGTGCAGCTGACGAAGACGCGAGAGGCCTTGGAACGCGAAGCTGCCCTGCGCGAGACCGCCGCCGAAGCGAAGCGACAGGCCGTTGCTGATGCGCGCGATCGCGTCGCCGTTGAACTGCAGGCGCTCGTAGCCGAGGTTCGGATCGCTCGCAGCAGGCTGCGCGTCGACACGGCTCGGGCCGATCTCGAGCGCGTACTGGTTGGCGCGCTGGTAGCCGCCCGAGACACGGAAGCGGAAGCCCTCGACGCGCGCGGAGGCGCCGGTCGCCAGACGGAACTGACCTTCGTTGCCCACGCCAGCGGTGACGTAGCTGCCGCCGTCGCCGGGGTTGCGCGTGATGATGTTCACGATGCCGCTGAAGGCATCGGCGCCGTAGAGCGCGGAGGCGGGACCGCGGATGACCTCGATGCGCTCGATGTCCTCCGAGTTGAGCGGCAAGAGGTTCCACAGCGTGGTGCCGAGGAAGTCGAGGTAGACGCTGCGACCGTCGATGAGCACGACGATGCGGTTCGAGAGGCGCTGGTTCAGACCGCGGATGCTCATCTGCGGGTTGCCCGGGTCCGTCTGGAGGATCGAGACACCGGCGACACGACGCAGCGAGAGGCCCGGCTCCTGGATGCCGGAGAGGCGAAGATCCTGCGCTGTGATGATCGTCGTCGAGTTGGGCGCATCGAGCGGTGACTGCGCAGCGCGTGCGGACGAGACGACCGACTCTTCGTACGTGTCGCCTTCGCGCACGCCCGTCGCAGGGCCCGTAGGCTCGGTGCCCGTCGCGGTGCCCGTGCCCGTCTCGGTGCCCGTGCCCGTCTCGGTGCCCGTGCCCGTCTCGGTGCCCGTGCCCGTCTCGGTGCCCGTGCCCGTCTCGGTGCCCGTGCCGGCGGCGGCCTCTCGCTCGCGTCGCTCCCGAAGCGACTGTGCGAGCGCGCGCAACCGCTCGGCGCGCGCGCGCAGCTCGTCGCTCGAAGCAGCCTGACCGAGCATGTCGATCTGCGAGGCCGAGTCTTCGAGCGCCTGGATCTCGTCGTCCGATGCGACCGGCCCGGTGCCCGAGCCCGTGCTCGTGGTGGTCGCACCGCCGCCCCCCGTCTCGGGCGCGGGCGCCACCGTGCGCTGCGACTGGAGGCGCGCACGGATCTCGGCGATCTGTCGCTCGACCCCCTCGCGATCCTGCGGGTCGGACTCGAGGTAGCGCTCGTAGTAATCGAGCGCTTGCTCGTAGCGTCCCGCCTCGACCTGCGCGCGCGCGATGTTGAAGAGCACGTTCGGGTGCGGAAGGATGCGGTGCGCCTCTTCGAGCTCCGCGATGCCCTCGTCGACCTGACCTTCGGCGATGAGGCGCATGCCTCGACGGAAGTGCGCGCGCGCCTCCGTACGCACGTCTGCGTGCACGATGCTCGTCGCCGGTGGCGCGACGATCGAGAGCAGGACACCGAGCAGCACGAGGATCGCGCGCCAAGGCACGCGACGGCTCGTCCCCCGAGGATGTCGTTGGTCGCTACGGATCCGCGTATGGGTCATCCCGATAGCCCTGGACGTGTGTCTGGTCACCGCCACCCGTCATGCCCCCCGTCGGTCGGCGCGCGAGGCGCGCGTCGACCGTGAGAGTATCCCCCTCGACGACGCGTCGAAGGGTGGTCGCCTGATAGCCGTTGGCCGAGAACACGAACACGTGCTCCGAGCCCGCGCGTGCGTCCTCGCCCGTGAATTCCATGTCGATCGGCGTCGCACCGAGGCGTCGCTCGCCCAGCCGCACCGCGGCGCCCGCAGGCGTCGAGGTGATGATCACGTGCACACGCGCCGCGGCGACCTCGGTGCCCGTGCCCGTGCCAGTCTCGGTGCCGGTTCCGGTCCCAGTGCCCGTTCCAGTCTCGGTGCCGGTGCCGGTCTCGGTGCCCGTTCCCGTGCCGGTCGTGGTCGCGGGTGGTGGGGTGACGGTCGTCGTAGGCGGTGGCGTGGTGGTCACCGCGGGCGTGCTCGATCCGTTGGTCATCACCACGACGCCCGCGATCACGATCGCGGCGACGGCGGCCACGCCCAACCCGTACGCCCACACCGGCGTCTTGGTGGTCGCGCTGGGAGGCGCGAGCACCGCGGGCGCAGCCCCCGAGATCGACGGCGGTACGCCGACCCCGGGCACCGCCACGACACCGCTCGGCGTGAGCGATGGCACCGGATACGTCTCCGAGCTCTGCTTCGCGACGAGCGCGTTCTCGCCGCTGCCCGCGAGCACGTCCGAGGAGCTCAGCGACTTCGTGCTCATGCCGGGCGCGATGCCCTCGCCCGCGTCCTTCAGGGCCACGAGCAGCTGATCCATCGTGGCGAAGCGCTCGGTCGGCTTCTTCGCGAGGCAGCGGCGCACCACGGCCTCGAGCGCCGGAGGGACCTGCACCTCGGGGTTGATCATCTCGAACGACGGCGGATCGTCGTGGACGTGCGCCATCAGGATGTTCACCGAGTTGGGCCGATCGAACGGCACCTTGCCCGTGAGCATCTCGTAGAGGATCACGCCCAGCGCGTAGATGTCGACGCGACCGTCCGCGCGCTCACCCTGGATCTGCTCGGGCGCCATGTACTTCGGCGAGCCCATGAAGAGGCCGGTCTGGGTGAGATCCTCGGCCGTGTCCTCGGTGTTCTTCACGAGGCCGAAGTCGAGCACCTTCACGAAGTCCGAGTCGTCGTCGCGACGGCAGAGGAAGACGTTGGCCGGCTTGAGGTCGCGGTGCACGACGTGGATCGCGTGCGCCTCACGCAGCGAGCGACACACCTGACGCGCGATGTGCAGCGCGCGCTGCCCGGGCATCGGTCCGTCCTCGCGCAGCGCACGGTGCAGGGTGCGCCCCTCGAGCAGCTCCATCGCGATGTAGTAGACGTCGTCGTCGGTGCGGCCGTAGTCGAAGATCGTCACCGTGTTCGGGTGCGTGAGCTTCGCGCACGTCGCTGCCTCGAGGAAGAAGCGGCGATGGAAGTCGGGGTCGTGCTCGCCCTTGTAGTTGGGGTGGAGGATCTTCAGCGCGACGGAACGTCCGAGCGGGGCCTGCTCGCCGGAGTAGACCTTGCCCATGCCACCGCGGGCGATGAGCTGCAGCACCTTGTAGCGATCGTTGATCACGCGCCCGACGAGCGGATCGGGCCCGCTCGTGGTCGCGGGTGCGGCCGCTCCGCCGGTCATGGACGAGGTCGCTGCTGAGCCGTCTCTGGCTTCACCCAAAAGGGAGCCCTCCTTGATTGCAGTGACGAATTGGAACGGGTTTACGCGACGTCTGTCAACAGTGCGGGGTTGAGACGCGAGGATCCGGCTGGTAGGAGGGCGATCGTGAGGTTCGTCGACGTCGCGTTGCCGGTGCCGCTTCGTCGCGTGTTCACCTACCGCCTCCCCGAAGCGGCCGACGCGCACGACCGCGTCGAGGTGGTGGTGGGGCATCGAGTCGCGGTTCCGTTTCACGGACGCAAGCTCGCCGGGATCGTGATCGAGACCCACGACCGCACGCCTAGCTTCGAGACGCGTTCGATCCTCGGCCTCGTCGAGCCCGAGCCCGTGCTCTCGCGTGAGCTCGGCGAATTCCTGCGCGAAGCGGCCGACTACTACCTCCACCCGCTGGGCGAGGTGCTGCGTGCCGCGCTGCCTGCGCTGCGTGCGGACGCTGTCCGCGGCCTTCGTCGACGAGGTGCGATCGGCGACGTCGACGAGCTCCATGGTGCGCGCGTGTCGCGTCGCACCGAGACGATCGCGCGACGTTCACGGGCGCCGCTGCCCGCGCGCCTGGGACCTCGTCAGCGCGAGGTGATCGCGATCGTCGAGGCGCGCGGCGAGATCTCGCTCGCGGAGCTCGAGGCCTTGCAACCCGGCGCGCGGGCCCACGCGCGTGCGCTCGCCAAGCGTTCGCTCTTCGACCTCGAGGAGCGCGAGGTGTTCGCCGATCCCTTCTTCGCGAGCCCCGTCGATCGCGACGCGCCCCGCACGCCCACCGACGAGCAGGCGCACGCGATCACGCGCCTCGGAGCCGCGATCGAAGCGAGAGAGACCCACACGTTCCTGCTCCACGGCGTGACGGGCTCGGGCAAGACCGAGGTGTACCTCCAGGCGATCGCCGCGGTGCGCGCGAGCGGCCGGGGCGCGATCGTGCTCGTGCCCGAGATCGCGCTCACGCCGCAGCTCGTGACGCGCTTTCGCGCGCGCTTCGGGGATGGGATCGCGGTGCTCCACAGCGAGCTCTCGGAGCGCGATCGGCTCGAGGCGTGGGAGCGTCTGCGTCGAGGCGAGGTGTCGCTCGCGATCGGCGCGCGCTCGGCGATCTTCGCCCCCGTGCGCGACCTCGGCATCGTCGTCGTCGACGAGGAGCACGACCCTTCCTACAAACAGGAAGAGGGCTTTCGCTACCACGCGCGCGACATGGCGATCCTGCGCGCGAAGCGGGCAGGCGCGATCGCAGTGCTGGGCTCGGCGACACCCTCGCTCGAGAGCTTCCAGCACGCTCAACGTTCGCAGCTGGGCGGGCGGGGCCACCACGTGATGCTCGAGCTCACGCGACGCGCCACCGAGCGCGCCCTCCCGAAGGTCGAGATCGTCGACCTGTCGCGCACCGGCGCGGGGCCGAGCGGCGATCCGTTGATCACGCTGCCGCTCCACCGCGCGCTCGAGGCCACGCTCGAGGCGGGCGATCAAGCCGTGCTGTTCCTCAACCGACGCGGCTACGCGCCGACCCTGCGCTGCAAGCGCTGCAGCGCGATCGCGAGCTGCCCCGCGTGCAGCGTCTCGCTCACCGAGCACCGGCGCGCCGGCATGCTGCGCTGCCACTACTGCGACTTCGCGACGCCGCTCGGTACACCGTGCGCGCTGTGCGGTGGGCCCGATCTCGAGCCGCTCGGCCTCGGCACCGAGAAGGTCGAGGCACAGCTCGAGCGCGTGCTGCCGAGCGCGCGCATCGCGCGGCTCGACCGCGACGTGGCCTCCGGCGCGGGCGTCGAGGAGGTGCTCGCGCGTATGCGTCGTCGCGAGATCGACGTGCTCGTCGGCACGCAGATGGTCACCAAGGGCCACGACCTGCCGGGCGTGACGCTCGTGGGCGTGCTGCTCGCAGATCAGTCGCTCGCGTTCCCCGACTTCCGTTCGGCGGAGCGCACCTTCCAGCTGCTCACGCAGGTGGCGGGGCGCGCGGGCCGGGGCGAGCGTGAAGGCCGCGTGATCTTCCAGACCTTCCAGCCGAACGAGCCCGCGATCACGTGCGCCGTGCGCCACGACTACCTCGCGTTCGCCAAGGACGAGCTCGGCAAGCGCAAGGAGCTCGGCTACGCGCCGTTCGGTCGGCTCGTCGCGGTGCGCATCGATGCGCCGGACGAGTCGCTCGCGGAGCGCGTGGCCCAGGAGCTCGCGACGCTCGCGCGCGGCACCGACGCGTGCGTCCGCGGCGACGTCGACGTGCTCGGCCCCGCGCCTGCACCGATCGCCCGCGTGCGTGGGCGATTCCGTCAGCGCGTGATCCTCCGCGGTCGCGACCGCAAGCGCCTGCGCGAGATCGCGATCGCGATCCTCGCCCGCATCGACGAAGGCATCGCGCCCGCGCGCGCGACGGTGGACGTCGATCCCATCAACATGTTGTGAGACCCATGCAGACACCCCTGTGCGCTCGATCGATCCTCCCTGCGCTCGCTCTCGCCCTCGCCTCGTGTGATCCGGGAGACGACGTCGTCGTCACGCACCCCGATCGGCCGCCCATCGCGCCGTTCGACGAGTGCACGGTGCAGACCGCGCGCGAGGCCGCGACCTCCGCGAGCCACGTGCCACCGTGCAGCGCGCTCGACTACGACGTGCCGCCCTCGAGCGGGACGCACTACGCGCAGTGGGCAGCGTTCGGCAGCTACGACGAGCCCGTGCCGTGGGGCTTCCTCGTGCACGCGCTCGAGCACGGCGCGATCGTGCTGAGCTACCGCTGCGAGGTGGGCGCGGACTGCACCGAGATCCGCGAGACGCTCCAGGCGATCGTGGATGCGCGACCACGCGACTCGCTCTGTCGCGACGAGGCACCGCTGCGCTACGTGCTCGCGCCCGCGCCCGACCTCGCGTGGCCGATCGCCGTGCTCGCGTGGGAGCACGCCTACACGGCGACGTGCCTCGATCGCCCCTCGATCGAGGCGTTCTTCGCGGCGCACTACGCGGGCGCCCCCGAGAACACGTGCGCGTCGGGCGTGGATCTGTCGTCGAGCGGCTGGTGCTCGTGACGCGGCGCGAGAGGCGCGCCGCGATCCCGCGCTGACGTGCGCCTCAACGCCGGGGCGGCGTGCGCCTGCGGACGCTCGCCGCCGCGTCGAGCGCCTCCGGCACGCCCTTCTTCTCGCTGCGGATCCAGGCGACCTTCTCGACCAGGTGTGCGCGCATCGCCTCGAGCTCTCGCATGCGCTCGTCGATGACGGCGAGCTTGTCCTCGAGGAAGCGCGCGCGCGCGGCGGACGTCATGGTCTCCCAGCGGCCCATCGATCGCTTGATCTCGGCCAGCGTGAAGCCGAGCACCTGCGCGATGCGAATGGAGCGCAGGAGATCGACGTGCGACGCGTCGAAGAGCCGGTAGCCGTTGGGCGAGACGCGCGGCGAGAGCAGCCCTGCCTTCTCGTAGAAGCGGATCGTGTCCCGCGAGAGGCCGGCGCGGCGCGCGAGCTCGCCGATGCGCATGGCGCCCGGGCTCGCGGGGGCGGACCGTGTCGAGGAGACGCGAGAGGCCCTGCCGCTCATGCGCCCGACAGTCGACGCAGCATCGCGTGCATGAGCCAGTAGGGAAGAACCGCGTGGAGCGCGTGGAGGATGCGCGCGTCGAGGCCGACCCACGTGCGAAAGCCGGGATTGCGTCGGCCCAGGATGCGCTCGAAGGCCTTGGCCACGGCCACGGGAGGTGTGCCGTACTTCGCGGCGCTCGCCGTGAGACCGAGCATCGTCTCGAGGGGCTTGGCGTAGCGCGAGCGGCCCTCGGGCGTCATCTCCGCGAGGGCTGTCTGGAGGCTCGCCTCGGTCTTGGGCATGAAGTCCGTCTGGATGCCACCGGGCTGCACGACCACGACGCGGATGTTCTGCGCGTAGAGCTCGTTGCGCAGGCTCTCCGAGAGGCCGAGCACGGCGAACTTCGACGCGTGATAGAACGACTCCCACGGGAGGCCGATGCTGCCGCCGATGGAGCTGACGTTGACCAGCTTGCTCGGCTGGCCGGCCTGCTCGGCCCCACGGCGCAGCGCGGGGATGAGCCGCTGCGAGAGCCTGTAGAGGCCGAAGAAATTGGTCTCCATCATCGCTCGCGCGCGGGCCTCGACCGTCTGCTCGAAGGGCGCGTTGTAGTTGAAGCCGGCGTTGTTGATGAGCGCGTAGAGCCCGCCCGGCTCGGCGTCGATCTGCTGCCCGATGCGCTCGATGTCCTCGGCTTTGTCGACGTCGACGATCACGGGCTCGAGGCCGGGGACGGCCTCGGCGCGCAACGACGCGGCGTCCTTGTCCCGACGCACGGTGGCAAGGACGCGGTAGCCCTTGCGGGCGAGGTGAAGAGCGCTGACGCGGCCGATGCCGGTGGATGCGCCCGTGAGCAGGACGGTGAGCGGAGCGGAGGTGGACATGAGGGGCAGGCGTAATCCATGGAGTATGGTCCATGGTCAAGGGTCTTCGGATCGCAGTCCGCGGGAGCGCGCTCGTGTTATGCACGCGCGCATGCCGCACCTCAGCTCGCATCGTCTGCTCGGTTCTGCTCTCGCGATCGTCACGTCGGCGTCGCTGCCCGCGCTGCTCGCCTGCGGGCCCGCGGCCACGCCGCGCTCGGCGTACCCGACGATCACGACGGCGCGTGGCGCACGACGCATCGTGGAGATGACGGACATCGAGGAGGTCCGTGACGTCGCGCGCAGCGGCAACACGACGTACGTCGCGACGGACGACGGCCTGCTCGTGTTCGAGGGCGCGGGCGCGCCGAGCCGCATCGGTCGCGCGGAGGGCCTGCCGAGCGAGGACGTGACAGCGGTCGCCATCGATCGCGACGGCAGCGCGCTCGTCGGCGTGGGGAGCGCGCTCGTGCGTGTGGCCTCGGGCGCGGCCACGCCGGTGGAAGGTGCGCCGCCCGTGGCGCGCATCACCGACCTCACGATCCTCGAGGACGGCACCGCGTGGGCGTGCACGCTCTCGGGCCTCGCGCGGCGCGGCGCGAGCGGCTGGGAGATCTTCGGCGAGCGCTTCCCCTGCACGACGCTGGCGCCCACGCCCGAGGGCACGCTGTGGGCGGGCTCGTCGCAGGGGCTCTTCTACGTCGAGGGCGACGTGGTGCGCGAGCACCCGATCTCGGGCGGCATCCCCGAGGGCTACGTGCGCAGCATCGTGCCCGTGCTCCCGGGACAGATCCTCGCGCTGCTCGCGGGGCCTTCGCGCAGCGTGCTCGGCTTCTTCGACGGGACGAATTGGTTCTCGTACACGCTGCCGGGCGTGGAGGAGCGCGTGGCCGGGCTCGTGGCGATCGGTGGATCGACGACGGTGCTCGTGACCGAAGAGCGACTGTTCGCGATCGCGCCGACGGGCACGGGCACGGGCTTCCGTGCGCTGTCGGCGGCCGAAGGACAGACGCGCTCGTTCCGCGCCGAGGTCGTGCCCGCGGCGAGCGCGCCGGCCG
>JAFLCL010000196.1 GCA_017303575.1 Deltaproteobacteria bacterium | reverse complement strand
AGGCGCGCGCGCATCTCTCGCTGGTGCCGCCGAGCGCGCGCGCTGAGCACGCAGCGCTGGCCAGAGCCCTCGAGGCCGCCCTGATCTGACCGAGCACGCTTGCAGCGGGCGCCGGGCGCGGCATGGTCGGCCGCATGCCGCGAACCCTCTCGGAGAAGCCCCGCGCACTCGTCACCGGCGCGAGCCGCGGCATCGGTCGCGCGATCGCCCTCGAGCTCGGCAAAGCGGGCTTTCCCGTGATCGTCCACTACCGCTCGGGTGAAGCGCAGGCGCACGCCGTGAGAGACGAGATCGTGAGCGCAGGCGGGCGCGCGGAGGTCGTGGGCTTCGACGTCGCAGACTTCGACGCGGCCCAGCGCGGCCTCGCGTCGCTCGAGGTCGAGCAGCGCCCGATCGGCGTGATCGTCAACAACGCGGGCGTCACCGCGGACGCGCCCTTCCCCGCCATGGATCGCGCGCAGTGGTCGAGCGTGATCACCACGACGCTCGACGGCTTCTACAACGTCACGCAGCCGCTCGTGATGCCGATGGTGCGCCTGCGGTGGGGTCGCATCGTGAACATCACGAGCGTCTCGGGCGTGATCGGCAACCGCGGTCAGGTGAACTACTCGGCCGCGAAGGCGGGCCTCATCGGCGCGACCAAGGCGCTGAGCCAAGAGCTCGCGAAGCGGAACATCACGGTGAACGCCGTCGCGCCCGGTCCGGTGGAGACCGACATGTTCCAGGGCGCGCTCGCGCAGGGCACGCCGCTCGACGAGGTGATCAAGCACATCCCCATGCGACGCATCGCGACGGTCGACGACGTCGCGGGCATCGTGGGCTTCTTGTGCTCCGATGCTGCGGGCTACATCACGGGGCAGGTGATCGGCGTCAACGGCGGCATGTGTTGAGTCGCCGCTGTACCCGAGAGGTACGGCGTCCCTCGGGGGGACGCCTCGACCCGCTGGAACCCCTGAAACGCTGGGCGCTTCACCGCTGAGTGCGTCGATCGACCCCGGCGTCGAAGGACCCCTCCCCGGCGACGTCGGCCCCGGCGGGATCGTGTCGGCCCTCACCGTCTCGTTCTGATCGCTGCGCACCGAGCGCGCGTCACTCGAAGAACGTCAGCGCCCACTCGAACGCGAGCGCGATGGTGATCACGGGAGGGAGAAGGCCGAGCGCCGAGCCGACGAAGAAGTCGCGGAAGCTGACGCGCGTCATCGCCAGCCCGTAGTTCAGCGCGGGCGCGAGGAAGAACACGATGCGGAGGACAGCGACCGTGAGGATCGGTCGCTCGTCGAGCTTCGCGAGCACCTTCGCGAGCCACGCGCGACGCACGTCCGCCAGCGCCTGGCCCCCCACGCGACGCACGACGACGAACGCGAACGAGACCGACACGAGCGCGCCCGCATACGCCGCGATCGCCCCACCGACGCGGCCGTACGCGAGCAGCGCCGCGAGCACGAACACGATGCCGGGCACGTGCATGAACTCGCCGACCGCGAAGAGCACGACGAAGAGCAGGACGCCCCACACGCCGAGGCTCTCCATGAGCGAGCGCAGGTTCTCGCGGCTGAGGTGCTCGGTCAGGCCCGTGAAGTGGCCGATCGCGAACAGCGCGACGGTGAGCGCAGCGAGGCCAGCGAGCCGCGGCCAGTTGGCGCCGCGCGGAGACGGCGGCGGCCCGATCTCGACCTTCACGGGCTCGGCCTCGGGAGAAGGCGCGCCCGCGGGGCTCGAATCGGTCGTCTCGGCTGCGCCCGGCTCCATCGGCCGTCTCTTGTAGCGCGAGTCGGCCGACCGCTCGTGAAGAAGTCTCGCCTTCTCAATAGAGACGCGTGATCGCGTCGCCGTACTTCTGCATCACGACGCGTCGCTTGAGGCTCTGCTTCGGGGTCAGCATGCCGTTCTCGACGGTGAAGTCCTCGCCCACGAGGTGGATCTTCTTGATCTTCTCGAACTGCTTGAAGTCCTTGGAGTGGGCGTCGACCTCCTCGCGGAAGAGCGCCTTCACCTTGTCGTGCTCGAGCAGCGCGGTGCCGCTGCCGGACACGCCGTTCGCGTCGGCCCACTTCTGCACCTCGGCCATGTTCGCGACGACGAGCGCGACGTTGTAGGGCTTGTTGTCGCCGAACACCATCACGTTGCTGACGTAGCCCGAGAGCTTGAGCAGCTCCTCGAGCGGCGCGGGCGCGACGTACTTGCCGTTCTCGAGCTTGTACTGCTCCTTGATGCGGCCCGTGATGTAGAGGAAGCCGTCGTCGTCGAGGTAGCCCATGTCGCCGGTGCGGAAGCCGCCGTCCGACGTGAAGACCTTGTCGTTCTCTTCGGGCAGCGCGTGATAGCCCTGCATCACGTTGTGGCCGTACACGACGATCTCGCCGCTCTTCGGATCACCCGTCGCGCTGAGGTCGATCTTGATCGTGACGCCCGGGATCGCCTTGCCCACGCTGCCGATTTTGCGCGCGCCTGGCCAGTTGGCCGTCGCGATCGGCGAGGTCTCGGTGAGGCCGTAGCCCTCGTAGACGACGATGCCGAGGTTGTCGATGAACTCGGCGACCTCCTTGCTGATCGCCGCGCCGCCCGAGAACGCGTACTTGAGGCGACCGCCGAAGAGGTCGCGGATGCGCTGGAACACCAGCTTGTCGAACACGCGCTGCTTGAGGTCCGCGACGCCGCTCGATCGACGCTGCTCCGCGAGCTTCTTGCGCGCGACGACGTTCGACATCGCGGAGCGGAAGATGCCTTGTCGCCAGCCCGGGCTCGACGCGACCTGCTTGTTCACGCGGTCGTAGAGCCGATTGAAGATGCGCGGCACCGAGAAGAGGAGCGTGGGCTTCACCTCCTTCAGGTTGTCGAGGATCTTGTCGACGCTCTCGGCGATGCCCATCGAGGCGCCCATCGAGAAGAGCATGTGGAGCTCGGCGGTCTGCCCGAAGCTGTGTGCCCACGGCAGGAACGAGAGCGAGCGATCCTCCGGCGACATCGGGAAGACCTCGTGCATCGCGCTCACGTTGCTCGCGAAGTTCGCGTGCGTGAGCTTCACGCCCTTGGGCTTGCCCGTCGTGCCCGAGGTGTAGATGAAGCACGCCACGTCCTGCCCCTTCGGCGTGATCGCGGGCGCGGGCGCCTTCTTGCCCGCCTCGCGCACGAGCGACCACGTGGTGCCCTTCTCCGTGCCCGTGCTCGTGGGGCCTGCGTTGCCGTCGAGCGTGATCACGTGCTCGAGCTCGGTGAGGTGCGTGCCGTCCTCGTCGGGCGCGGCCTTGGCCGCGAGGATCGCGTCGCGGATCTTGGCGTTCGCGACGATCACCGCGCGCGCGCCGCAGTCCTTGAGGATGTAGGCCCACTCGGTGGGCATCTGCGACTCGTACATGGGCACGTATGCCGCGCCGAGCCCGTACGTGGCGTACGCGCCGATCGCCCACTCCGGGCGGTTGTTCGCGATCACGCCGACACGATCGCCCGCCTTCACGCCGAGCGAGGCGAGGCCCGCGCGCACGTCCGCGACCTCTCGCGCGAACTCGCCGTAGCTCATCCACTGCCACTCACCCCGCAGCTTCGTTCCGAAGAGCGGCCGGTCCGCGTACTTGCGCGTCGCCGCGTCGAAGACGGCGGTGAGGGTCTCGTACTGAGGCTTGAATTGCGTGGACATCGGCGGGGACCCTAGCAAAAAGCCCTCGCAGGGGCCGCTCTCGACGCACCTCCTCTGCCTGTTCCGTCGGGGGCCTGGCACGCTCTGGTCATGAGCCCCGTGGTCGTCGCCGCCATCGTCGTCGGCGTGGTCGTCGTGATCGGCCTCGCCACCTACTTCTCGCGCGACGCTCAGCTGAGGCGCGCGATGAAGGCCGTGCCGCTGAGCACCATCGCCGGCGCCACCGAGGGCGCGCGCGTCCGGATCGTGGGCCGCGTGCTCGCGCGCGATCGCGTGCTCACGGGCCCGCTCTCGCATCGTGAGTGCGTGGGGTTCCGCGTGCTCGTCGAGACGCGTCGGCAGTCGGGCAAGAGCTCGCACTGGGTCAAGACCATCGACGAGCACCAAGAGGTCGACTTCGTGCTCGAGGACGAGACGGGGCGCGCGCGCGTCGAGTCACGGAGCGGCGACTTCTTGATCGTGCTCGATCACAGCGAGTCGTCGGGCTTCTTGAACGACGCGAGCCCCGAGCTCGAGGCGTTCCTCTCCGAGCGTGGGCACACGAGCACGAGCTTCCTCGGCATGAACAAGACCATGCGCTACCGCGAGGGTGCGCTCGAGATCGGCGAGCAGATCGCCGTGGTGGGCCTCGCGCACTGGGAGGACGATCCCGAGGCCGGCGCGATCGACGCGGGCGGGGGCGGCTTCCGCGACGCGGTGCGGAAGAAGCGTCTCGTGCTCACCGCGAGCGAGGGCGCGCCGCTCCACGCGAGCGACGACCAGGCGACGCAGGCCTGAGCGAGCGATCAGATCGGTCGTCGGGGCGGGACGGCCGCGGTGGCCACGAGCATCCCTGCCGCGATCGCGAAGGCCACGAGGAGCATGCGGAACGCCGTCTCGATGGCGTTCGCGACGTCGCCCTCGAGGAGCGAGCGCACGCTGAGGAAGCCCACGCTCCCGGGCACCAGCGAGAGGATGCCCGGGGTGAGGATCAGCGCGATCGGTCGATCCTTCATGCGCGCGAACGCATGCGCCGCGGACGCCACGAGCATCGACGCGACGAACGCGCCGAGCTCGGCGCCGAGCAAGAAGCCGCCGAGCCGCGAGCCCGCGAGCGAGATGCCTGCGGCGAAGAGGATCCACCCGCGATCGTCGGGGCGCGCCTTCAACAGCACCGAGAAGGCGAGCGCAGCGGCGAAGGGCGCGCCGAGCTCCGTCCACCACGGCAGCTCGGGCGCATCGTGCACGCGCGGCACGTGCGGGAGCAGATCGGCGAAGTGGCGTCCGAGCGCGACGCCGAAGCCGAGCTGGAGAAACGTCACGATCGCGGCCATCAAGCGCGAGGTGCCCGCCACGAGGTGCGCCGTCGCGAGCTCGACCATCGCGGTCGTCAGCGTGAGCCCCGGAAGGAGCACGAGCGTCGCCGCGAGCAGCAGCACCGATGGCCTCACCGCCATGCCCTGCACCGCGATGAACGTCGCCCCGAAGGAGACGGTGAACGCCGCGATCGAGGGCAAGAGCCGAGCGAGGGAGGGCACGCGCATCGCCGCAGCCTCGAGCACGCCGACGATCAGGCCCAGGAGGCCCGCGAACGGGATGTCGTAGCCGCCACCACCGAGCAGCGTCGCCGACACGGCGGACACCAGCGCGTACGCCAGCGCTGTCGCGATCGGTCCGTAACGACCCGGGCGCGCGAGGATCGTGTCGAGGCGGTGCGCAGCATCGGCGGGCCCGATCTCCTTGCGCTCCACGCGACCCACGAGCTCGTAGAGCGCGCTCAGCTTCTCGAGATCGGTGCCGCCCGGCTGCACGCGCAAGACCTGCGTGCGCGTCTCGTTCTCGCGCTCCAGCGTGACGATGAGCGCCGTCGGCGTGCAGAACACGTCGATCTCGAACTCGAGCGCGTCGGCCACGCGCTCGAGCGCGTCCTCGACGCGGTACGCGGGCATGCCGTAGGACATCAGGCCGCGCGCGAGGCGAAGCGAGAAGCGCATCGAAGGGTCGAGGCCGGCCTCGGCCATCGTGGCGTTGGGCTCGGCCTTCACGAGCTCGTCGAGCGTGGTGTCGGCCCTCGTACGATCGCTCTTCCGAGGGCGTCGCCCGGTCATCACGCGCGCCGCCTGGAGCAGCCAGAGATCCACGGCGCGAGATCTGCCACGAAACGCGGCACGTGCTCGCAACGGATGCTGCGCGCGGCGCGCACGTCGTAGGATGCGGCGATGCGCTTCCGATCGTGGCCCCTCGCCTTCTTCGCCTTCAGCCTCGCAGCCTGCCCCGAGCCCACCGTCACGCCCGACGCGTTCGTCGCGGACCACGACGCGGGCGACTCGAGTGACACGGGCGCCCTCGCGACCGATGCGCGGCCCGACGAGGACGACGCGGGACCGCTGCCCGAGCCGCGCTCCGACTACGGGACGGCGGGCCCCTTCGTGGTGGGCAGCGTCACGATCACGATCACCGATCGCACCGGCATGCGTGAGCTCCCCGTGGAGCTCTGGTACCCCGCGGTGGAGAGCGCGCGCGCCGAGGCCGAGGCGGGCCGGCCGATCGAGAGCTTCGAGCAGGGAACGGCGAACGAGACGGCGATCGAAGAGCTCGTGGCCTCGGCGCCCGAGACCTGTGTGCGTCGCCAGCAGCACTCGGCTGCTGCGCCCGCCGCGGCGGCGAGCCCTGCGCTCCTGCCCGTCGTGGTCTTCTCGCACTGCCACACCTGCACCCGCTACGACATGGCCGAGGTCGCCGAGCGTCTCGCGAGCCACGGCATCGTGGTCGCCGCGCCCGACCACGTCGACAACACGCTCTGGGACGAGCGCGCGGGCACCTCCGTCGGCGTGACCAACGAGTTCCTCGCCGTGCGCGCGAGCGACGTGTCGAGCGTGCTCGATCGCTTGCTCGACGCCGACGCGATGGAGATGCCCGCCGACCTCCGCGGCCGCATCGATGCGTCGCGCGCGGCGGTGATGGGCCACAGCTTCGGCGCTGCGACCACCAGCGCGGTCGTGCGCGACGATGATCGATTCGTCGCTGCGCTCGCGGTGGCCGCGCCGATCTCGGTGCTCGGGAGCGTGCGCATCAACACCCTCGATGTGCCGTACGCGTTCCTCCTGATGCGCGAGGACAACAGCGTGCTCGAGGTGGGCAATCGCTTGATCCGCATGGACTACATGCGCGTCGGCGGGCCGGCCACGATCGTGGAGCTCGACGACGCGGGCCACTGGTCGATCTCCGATCTCTGCGGTCTGGTCGACGGGTTCGACGCCGGCTGCGGCGAAGGCGTCCGCGGCTCGGTGATGGGCGACGTTCCCTTCACGTACGTCGACCCCGCCATCGCGCGCGAGGCTGCGGCCGATGTGGCCGCGGGCTTCTTCGCCACGCACCTCCTCGGCGATCCGGGCGGTGCGACGTTCGTCACGCGCCTCGACGGCACCTCGGGCGCGCACGTGATGAGCCGTCCGTGACGTCGCTCAGTCGTGCGTGAGGCCGAGCGCCGCGAGGATCGCCGCGCGCTCGGTCGGGTCCTCGCGCAGCGCGCTCTCGAAGCCATCGTGTCCTCCCCGCTCGACGATCCGGAGTCGGACGCGCGGGTGCTCGGCCACGATGCGCTCGCTGAGCGCGAGCGGGATCGTGCGATCGGCGCGCGGATGGAACACGAGCACCTCCACGTTCGGGGCATCGCGCAGCGCATCACGCGGGATCTGATCGAAGGGAGGCACGAAGCCCATCGCGCGAGACACGGCGATCACGATCGCGCGTGAGGGCGTGCGCAGCGGCCACGGAAGCATGAACGCGCCGACGAGAGCGTCGTAGTCGCTCGCGGGGGCGAACAGCACCGCGCGACGCACGCCGCGTCGATCGAGCGTGTCGAGCGCGCCGAGCACAGCACCGCCGCCCATCGAGACACCCATCACCGCGATCGACGAGGGCGGCGCGCCGCTCAGCTCGCGAAGCGCGTCGAGCACGCGCACCACGTCGCGCGGCTCCCGGTCCGCGAACGTCACGACGGCGCCATCGCTCGCGGCGTGCCCCCGGCTGTCGTAGGCGAGCACGTGCGCTCCGCGCGCGTTCAGATCACGGGCCCAACCGAGCATGCGATCGCGGCCATCACCGCGACCGTGCGCGAGCACGACCCCTGGCGATCCCGGCTCGCCTGGAAAGTACGTCGCGCGCAGCACGACACCGTCGTCCGCCGCGATCTCGATCGCGCGCTCGTCGCCCTCGAGCGCCGGCGTCGGGTGCGGCAGGCGCACGATCGTCGGCACCACGACACACGAGACGAGCCCCAGACCCACGAGCGCGACGACAGCGTGAACGACGGCGACCGAAGCCACGACCAACGAGGTGTGCGCGCGCGGCACCTCGACACGACGCGCGAAGGCGCACCACTGCACGCGCGCGATCACACCCGAGGCCGTGAGGAGAAAGAGCGTCGCGTCGAGGGCGGCCAGCGGAGATGCGCCCGGTCGCGCGAGGTGGGCGAGCGGCACCACGAGCGAGAGCGCAGGCGCGAGGCGACGCGGGCCTTCGCCCTGGCGCAGCGCGATCCACGCCGCGATCGCGAGGCTCGACGCGAGCGTCACGACCCAGGCGAGACGCGGCTCGAGCGGCACGTCGTCGGGCAGCACGCCGCGCATCGCTCCGAGACCGAACGGGACGATCAGCGACGCGAGCACGAGACCGACCGCGACGAGCTCGCGCCTCGCCGCGGGTCTGCTCGTTCGCTCGACACCCGGCGCCGAGAGGGGTTCGTGCACGGCGCGCGAGTATGGCAGAGCCCACGCGGCCAGAAGACCTCCGAGCCTGCGTGGTAGCGTCGCGCGATGACCGATCCGAGCGGCACGCATCCGTTGATCGCCGTCCACGGCACCGAGGTGAGAGGCCTCGATCCTGCGACGGGCCACATCCTCTGGGAGTATGGCGCAGGGCTCGTGGTCGCCCGCATCGCGCTCGCGCACGGACGCGTCTACGCGCTCGACAACCAGAGCAAGCTCCACTGTCTCGAGGCGAAGTCGGGTGCGCACATCGGCACCGTGCAGATCGATCGTCCCGAGCGCTCGGGCTGCGCGCTCATCGCCGATGGCGACCGCCTCTACGTCGCCACGAGCCACAGCGTCGTGGCCCTCGACGCGAACGGCAACGTGCTCTGGCAGCAGAGGACGGGCGGCGCCTTCAGCGCACGCGCCGGCCTCGGCTTGCCCGGCGCCGTGATGCAGCCCGACTTCAACGAGAGCTGACCACTCGATCGCGCCCCGATCACTCGATGGAGCGCAGATCGGCGCGATCGGTGCCGAGCGAGAAGACGGGTGGCGATCCGATCGGGGCCTCGATCGTGATCGTCTGTCCGCCGGCGTGCATCGCGCCGGTCCACACGTGGAACCACGTGCCCGGCGGCAGGTACACCTCGCGCGACGTCGCGCCCTCCCGCACGACGGGCGCGACGAGCAGCGTGTCGCCGATCATGAACTGATCGCTCACGCCGCGGCTCGCGACGTCGTCGGGGAACACCAGCGCGAGGTGCCGGAGCGGCGGGATCGACGTCTCGTGCGCCTCCTCGGCGAGCGCCTCGAAGGTGGGCACCAGCGCCTCGTGGATGCGCGCGAACCGGCGGAAGTGCGCGATCGTCTCGGCGTCTCCGTTCCAGTTCCAGTTCGAGACCGCCTTGAGACCTTCGTGCGTGCGCATGAAGGTCGTGAACGCGCCGAGCTCGGTCCAGCGCTGGTAGAGCTCCTTGGTGCTCGGACCGCCGCTGTAGCCCGCGATGTCATGCGTCACGAGCGGAGTGGCCGAGAGGCCCAGGTTCAAGAGCGCGGGGACCACGGTGGGCAGACCGTCCGTGTCCTCCCAGTCCGCTTCTTGATCACCGATCCACACGATCTGTTGCTCGCGCTGCTCGCCCGTCCATCCCGAGCGCGTGAACACGACCCAGTCCCCGTCGGGCCGCAGCTCGTCGAACACGTCGCGCGAAGCCTGGTGCCAGAGGCGCGGATACTCGTTGTGCACGAGCAGCGGATCTCCTTCGTGCAGCGTCGCATCGGGCGGTAGCCACTCGCCGAAGTCGGCCATCCATCCATCGAAGCCGTAGCGACTGACCATCTCGGTCAGGAAGCCCTCGACGTACGTGTACGTGGCGGGGTTGGTGAAGTCGGCCACCGAGCCTTGGTTGACGACGATCGGGAACGAGTACGCCTCGCCATCGCGCGTGGGCAAGAGGCCCATCGCCGCCATCTCGTCGAAGTGATCGAGATCCTCGATCACGAACGAGTTCGCGTACGCGAGGAAGCGGATGCCCACACGACCGTCGGTGCTCTCACGCGTGTGCAGGTCGCTCACCATGCCCGCGAGATCGGGATAGAGCGTCTCGTCGGCGATCCAGCGGTAGTAGAGATCGTACATGTCGCCCGAGAGGATCCGTCCACCGGGCCAGTCCTGGACCCAGATCGCCGAGAACGGGACCTCCGCGGTCTCGAGCTCCTCCACCTCCGCCAGCACCACGTCGCGCCCGCCCTGCATGCCGATCCAGGGCGAGAACGCCCACGTGGGCGGCATCGCAGGCCGGCCCACACGATCGCCGAGCTGCGTGATCACCTCGCGCGGGCTCGGTCCGTGGAGCACGACCGCGCGCATCGAGCGCTGCTCGTTCGTCTGCGCCGGATCACGGTGCTCCACCTCGACCCACGCCACCTCGGCCTCGGTCGAGCAGAGATCGACGTCGACGCGCGCGCTCGTCTCGACGAGCACACCGAAGCCGCGCCAGTCGAGCCACCACGGCATCGGGAAGTACGTCGTGTGCTCGCCTCCCGTGATCGACGGGCCGCCCGTGCGTCCGATGCCCTGCTCCTCGACCCACAGGGGGAACGCCTCGCCGCGCTGATCGGTCTGGTTGTACTGCGCGCCGAAGCCCGCGAACGACGCATCCTCGTCGCACGCGAACGGCAGCGCATAGCTGAGCTCGCCTTCGCCCGGTGCGATCGTCTCGTCCACGGTGAGCTCGATCGAGGTCGCGACGCCGGCGGTCTCGACGCCCACCACGACGCGCGCCTCTTCACCTTCGAGGCTCGTGAAGCGCAAGACCACCTCGTCGTCGACGAGCTCGCTGCCCGCGAAGCTCGAGAACGTCGTGTCCACCGCGCCGCTGCGGCGAAAGATGTAGAAGCCCTGCACCATCGTGACGCGCTGCGTGTACGCGCGCGCCATCGGGCCGTGGCCCGCGGCCGTCGCGACGAGCGGGTGCCCATCCTCGGCGAAGAGCGCGAACGAGCCGTCGGCGGCGACGTCGACGCGCGTGCCGTCCGAGAGCACGTGCGAGACGGGCTGCCGCGCGGGCGGATCACACGCAGCGAGGAGAAAGAGCGGGGCGGTGCAGATCCAACGGGCGGTACGACGCATGCGCGGCGATCATCGCACAGGCCCCGACCGGACGAGGAATCACCCGCGCACGAGCCCGTCGAGCGCGGCTCGCACCGCGCGCGCGATCGCGAGCGCATTCGGACCGTCACCGTGCACGCAGATCGTGTCGTGACCTTCGCGCGCCAGGCGCAGCGCCTGCGCCGCGGCGAGCTCGGGATCGTCGATCAACGCGCCCGGCTCGCTGCGCGGGACGAGCGTTCCATCCGGCCGCATCGCGCGATCCGCGAAGCCCTCGCGCTCGAACGGATCACCGCCGTGCGCGCAGAAGTCGAAGAGCGCGCCGCGCGGAGGGCCCACCACGGTGACGGGACCGAAGACCTCCATCGCCGCGCCGAGCACGAGCGCCGCGAGCGCGGGGTCGCGGTTGGCGTCGTGGTAAAGCGCGCCGTGCAGCTTCACGTGCTCGATGGGCACGCCGATCTCACGCGCGTGATCGAGCAGCGCGCAGCACTGCGAGAGGATCGAGGCACGGAGCGCTTCGGGGGCGATCGCGATCGTCGTGCGGCCGAAGCCCGCGCGATCGGGATACGAAGGATGCGCACCCGCGCGCAGGCCGTGCGCGGAGCACGCACGCAGGCAGCGCGTCATCGAGGCTTCGTCCCCTGCATGGCCTCCGCACGCGATGCTGAGGGCGTGGGCGCACGCGAGGAGCTCGTCGCGCTCGTCGTCGTGCTCTCCCGCGTCGAGGCCCAGCAGGATCGGGCGCTGGCCGGTCGTCACCACGGAAAGGTGGCCGATTCTCCCTGGAGCGCGAGCCGCTGATCGACGTGCGCGAGGATGGCGCGGCGTCGATCCTCGAGGCCCGCGAGGCGTCGCTCGTCGAGCAGCTCACCGAACCCTTCGTCGACGAGGCGCTCCCGCAGCGCCTCCAGATCGAGCGCGCGGATCGCATCCACCGTCGATCGTCGAAAGCGCTGCACCGCTGCGAGGCGTCGATCCATGAAGCCGATGCGCTGCATGCCCGGGCCGAACGCGCCGCCCTGATCGAGGAACACCAAGGGGCCGCCGCGACCACGCGTGCGGACGTTCGTGAACCCGCCGCCCCAACGATCGATGTTGTGGACGAGGTGATCGAAGAGCACGAGGTCCGACAGCTCCGCCCCGCGATCGTCGCGATCGGGCTCCCCTGCGAGCGGGAGCGCCCGACCCTCTTCCCCCACCGGCGGCACGATCGGCTCGGTTCCAGCGGCCTGCGCGATGAACACCCGCGCGCGCTGGAACGGCGTGAGGTAGGGCGCCGGCTCCACGCGAAACCACGCCTCGAAGCCCACGCCGAGCTCGAGGGGCACGAGCGGATCCTCGACCCACGACGAGAGCGAGCCGCGCACAGTGCCGTCAGGCTGCACGATCACCTCGCTCGCGCGCGCATCGCCTCGCAGCAGAGGCTCGAGGCGTGACCACGGGATCTCGCGCATCGTCGTCGTCGGCACGCGCCCGAGCTCGAGCATTCGGTCGACGTGGTAGCTCGCGACCTCCGCACGATCGCTCGCGCCCGAGAAGCGCTGATCGGGCTTGAAGTAGCCGCGCGAACCGTCCTCGAACGTGAGACGAAACCCCACGCTGCGGCCGCCGGCACCGCGCTCGATGCGCGTGATGGCCGCGTGACGCAGCACCTCCAGCCGAGGAGCGTCGAGCTCGTCGAAGAACGCACCGTGACGTGCATCGGGCGCGGCCTCCGAGGGCGTCGCTTCGTCGTCCCCCACGACCTCGATCACCCCGGCGTCGGTGCCTGCGTCTTCCTCGCGCGCCTCGATCGTGGCCGGCGCTTCGAGCGCGCCCTGGCTCGTGTCGCGCGGTGCTTCGCAGCCGACCGCGGTGATGCCCATCGCCGTGCCCATCGCCGTGATCGTCGCGAGACGAGTGGCGATCCGTCGCGCGTCGTGCGTGATCGGAGGCATCGCGTGATCGTCGAACGGGCAGCGCGCAGAGATCCAGTTCGCGCCGATCGAGACGGCCGCGGACGGATGTTCAGCGCATCAGACGATCAGGGGATCACCCAGCTGCCCATGCCGACGTTGCCCACGAACGCAGGCGGCGGCTCGTTGGGCTGGCTGAGCACGACGCCGAGGATGATCGCGCCCACCAGCACCACACCACCGCCGATGCCGAGCGCGATGAAGGGCGTGGGATCAGCGCCGCGATCGTCGGCGGGACCGCTCGTCGTGTCGGCGCTCACCACGGCGGCGCAGAAGACACGAAGCTCGATCGTCGCGCGGCCGCCCTCGGCGAGCTGACGTCGCTCGGTGCCGCAGGTCGCGGCGCCGCGACGCACCGTGAGCTCGTGCGCGCCGGGATCGACGGGCAGATCGAGGCCCAGGCTCTCGCGCGCGAGCGGCGCGTCGTCGAGGAGGATCTCGTCGGTCGGCTGCGCGCCGAACACGATCACCTCGAGGCGCGCGACGCGGGGAGAGAGGCTCGCGATGGACTCACGCGCACGATCGCCGTGTCGCTCGAGCATGTCGGGCTCGGCGCGCGCGAGGAAACGACGGTACGAGTCGATCGCCGCCACGACGTGGCCTGCCCGCTCTCGGAGCTGCGCGAGGTTGAGCAGCGTCGCGTCGCGCGGCGAGAGCGCGTAGCTCCGCTCGAAGCGCGCGATCGCCTCCTCGATGCGACCCGCGTTCGCGGCCTCCACACCTTGCGAATAGAGCTCGCGCGCGGCCGCGCCCTCGGACGCCTCGCTCTGCGCAGAAGCGCCCGACGCGATCGTCGCGAGCAACATCACGACGACGAAGACGAGCGATCTCACGGGCACCCCGGCGGCTGCAGCTCGCGCGCGATCACGCCACCCCATCGAACCGGCGACGCGGCGACGAAGGGCAACGCCGCCGACATCGCGTCGCACTGGACGCCAGCGCCGCCGCTGCCCGGGATGCTGCGCACGTCCATCGCGCGCTGCCCCACGAGCGAGAACGCGGCGAGGAAGGTGTCGCCTTCGCCCACGCCTGCGCAGATGCCGATGTCGCCGAGGTGATCGAGCATGTCGACGAAGGCCCAGCGACCCACGAGCACGGCGCTCTCGATCTGGTGCGTGCTCGGATCGATCTGCGCGACGATCATCGGCTCGGTCATGCGCAGGCGGCCCACGCCGTTGGGCACGGGGAAGTCGATCGGCGCGCGCGCAGGAAGGTGCGCGACGAGCGTGTGGCCCGTGACGTAGGCGTTGTCGTCGGAGATCAGCGGCAGATCTTCATCGCCTGCGGCGAAGTAGTTCGAGCCCACGTACGCAGTGTCGGTGCCATCCCAGCGCGGATCGGGAAGGCCGTTCTCGATCTCGAGCCCGCCCGGCGGCGGCTCGGTGCCCTCGGGCAGCACGTCCACCGCGGCCGACACGTCGAGCCGCACGCGTCCGTCGTCGGCGAGGCCGTTCCACCCCCTCAAGCGCAGGATCGGCACCGAGCGTCCACGTCGCGCGCTGCGCTCGGTGTCGCGCTGGAGGTCCGGCACGAACGTGAGAATCGAGAGGTACGCCGCCTGCCCGACGACGTTGTCGACACCACCCGGACCATCGGACTGCGGCGGATCCCCCAGCGGTGACTCGCACTCGCGCGGCGTCTCCGGATCGACCGGGTTGGTGCAGAAGCCGTCGAGATCGAAGCCGCGACTCGCCCAAAGACCGCCGGACTGATCGAGCTGCGGATCGAGCATCGCGATCGTGCGGACGAAGCCATCGTCGCCACCATCGCCACAGGTGGGGCGCGCGGGAGGACGCGACAGCGTGCAGCCCGCGGGCTCACCACGAAGGCCCGCGTCACCCTCGCAGGTCGTCGCGTCCTGGTTCGCGTCGCGCGCCGCATCGGGAGGCAGCGTGAACGCATCGAGGTTCGCGTCGCTCTCCACGTGGGCATCGAGACCGACGTCGAAGCTCGGCGCATCGAGCCCACCATCGGGCGGCGGCCCCGCGTCCGGGAGCGTGCCCGTGTAGCGAGGCAGCGTGCTCGGATCGACCGCGGGGTCGATGCACGCGCCGTGAAGGCACGTGAGTCCGTCGGTGCAGTCGGCGAAGAAGCACGCGCGCTCGAGCACGATGTGCACGACGCGTCGATCACCAGGAACGAATTGCGTCGCGACGCGACGTGACACGGCGGGCCGCACGTCGGTCACGAAGCCGTCGACGAACACGTCGACAGCGTCCGCGCGCCCTTCCGCCTGTGTGATGCCGAGCGTGAACGGAAAGCGCCGCGCGTCGGGCCCGGTGAACGGCAGGCTCTCGCGGAGCAATCGGCCGGCGCGCGTCTCCACGCGGATCGTGAGGAACGAGAGATCGCGCGGCACCTCGAGGTCACCGCCGAGCTCGACGACCACGATCAGCTCCGTGCGCGATGCCGGCGCGCATCCCGCCGCGCACACGACGCAGAGCACCCACGTCGACAGCAGGATCCAGAGCCGAGACGAGGCACCGAGCACGCGCCCGACGTTACCACGCGAGGCCCTTCGATCGCGTCGGCGGCGTGTGGAGGTCTCGTGGCAGACTGGCGACGTGACGCTCCGCGCGGGCGACGTGCTCGGTCGCTACCAGGTGCTCTGCCCCATCGGCGCAGGCGGCATGGCGGAGGTCCATGCCGCGCGCGTCGTGGGCGCGGAGAGCTTCGCGAAGCTCGTCGCGCTCAAGGTCATGCTGCCGCACCTCTCGCGCGACCCGAAGTTCGCGCGGATGTTCGTCGACGAGGCGCGCCTCGCGGCGCACATCGAGAGCGCGCACGTGGTGACCACGCTCGATCTGGGCAAGGACCAGGACGATCGCCTCTACCAAGCGATGGAGCTCGTGCTCGGCGCCTCGCTGCGACAGCTGCTCGATGCGTCCGAGACACCGCTGCCGCTCGGCGTGGCGCTGAGCATCCTCGCCGAGCTCGCGCGTGGCCTCTCAGACGCCCATGCAGCGCGCGGACCCGATGGCGCACCGCTCGGCCTCGTCCATCGCGACGTCTCTCCTCACAACGTGCTCGTGGGCGTCGACGGCAGGACGCGCCTCTCGGACTTCGGTGTCGCGCGCGCCGCGGCGAGCGTGTCGGCGACCGAGAGCGGCGAGCTCAAGGGCAAGCTCGCGTACGCCGCGCCCGAGCAGCTGCGCGGTGAGGTCGCCGACGCGCGCAGCGACGTGTTCGCGCTCGGCGTGGTGTGCTGGGAGGTGCTCGCGGGGCGGCGTCTCTTCGCGGCCGAGAACCCGCTCGCGCTCGTCGACATGATGATGACGCGGCCGATCCCGCGCCTCGATGGCGAGCGCCCCGAGCTCGGCGCACCCATCGCCGACGTCGTCGCGGCCATGCTCGTGCGCGAGCGCGAGGCGCGCACGATCAGCGCGTCCGAGGTGGCGGACCGGCTCGGAGATCTCGCGCGCGCGGCGCAAGGCAGCGCGAGCCGCGACGTGATCGGCGCGCTGGTGC
>JAFLCL010000195.1 GCA_017303575.1 Deltaproteobacteria bacterium | reverse complement strand
GGCTGCGTCACGACCACGCCGCCCGATCCGCTGCCGCTCGGCTGCGTCACCACCGCGCCCGTCGACCCTCCGTGGACGACATGACCGCCCTGCCCCGTGCCGGGCGTGACCGCGACCGCGCCCGTGCTCGATCCGCCGCTGACGACGGTGCCGTTCGAGGGCTGCGTCACGATCACCTCACCGCCACCGCCCGAGGCTGCCGGCCGTGGACGCGCAGTCTCCGTCGTCGTCACGCGCACCGAGGCGCGACAGCCCGCACCGAGCACGCCGCCCGCGAGCGCGACGAGCGCAGCGAGCAGCACGGGGACGAGACGATGCTTGGTGACGGTGCGCGACATGGCTAGCTCCTCGAGGATCAGCGGACGTTCGAATCGAAGGACCGACTGTTCGCGCGATCGACGAGCGTCGCAACCCGCTTGTTCAACGCACGTCGGTGCGAGCCCGCGCGCGTCTCGCTTCGAGGGCGATCCGCTGCGCCTCGACGGAAGGCGCCAGGCGCTCGCGGACGCGCATGGTGAGCGCCGGATCAGCGAGCTTGGGATGCCCCGACCGAAACGGCGGCAGCGGGTCGTACTCGAGCTGGAGCTGGATCGCGCGCGCATCCTCCTCGCCGATCATCTGCGCCACCAGCACGAGCGCGAAGTCGATGCCCGCTGTCACGCCCCCGCCGGTCACACGGTTGCGATCGATCACGACACGCTCGTCCACGTGCTCGGCCCCGAACGCCGAGAGGAATGATGTATAGGCCCAGTGCGTCGTGGCCCGATGCCCCTCGAGCAGGCCCGCCGCGCCGAGCAGGAGCGCGCCCGTACACACCGACGTCACCCACTGCGCGCGCGCGCCCTCGCGTCGGAGGAACGCGAGCACCTCGTCGTCGTCCTGCAGCGCGAGCTGACCGAAGCCGCCCGGTACGAACAGCACGTCGAGCGGCGGGCACTCGGCGAGCCTCGTCGTCGGCACGATCGCCATGCCGCCCCGTGCCATCACCGGGGCGCGGTCCTTCCACACCAGGTGCACGCGCGCGTCGGGCACGCGCTGCAAGACCTCGAACGGGCCCGTCAGATCGAGCTGCGTGAGGTCCGGGAAGAGGAGCATGCCGATCTCGATCGTCATCGGCGCTCGGTATCGCGTGATGGCATGCCCAGAAAGGGCCAACCGAGCGGGCCCGTGGAGACCACGCGATGGGATCACGCGCGCTCCTGTGAGGTTCGTCTCGAAGATCCGGAGGACTCGCGACGAGCCCACGTAGAAGGAGCCACATGACCGACACCTCGTCCTCCGCGTCGCGTCCCGGCGTCTCGCTCGCCCGCGTCGCGATCGTCTCGGCGGGCGTGACCGCCGCCGCCTACCTGATCGCTGGCGCGTTCACGCACTGGGTCGACGTCACCCACCGCGACTCGATCCACGTCTCTGGATCGGCGCACGAGCGCATCACCAGCGATCGCGCGATGTGGGGCGCCACGGTGCACGCACGCGGCACCACGCTCACCGACGCGTACGCGATCCTCGCGCGCGACGTGCCACGCGTGCGGCAGTTCCTCATCGAGCACGGCATCCCCGAAGGCGACGTGCGCATCGGCGCGGTCTCGACGACCGAGCTCTACGCGCAGGACGCGGACGGCAACGCGATCGTCTCGCAGATCATCGGCTTCACGCTCGAGCAGCGCGTGGAGCTCACGTCGGAGGACATCGAGCGCGTGGGCCAGGTCGCGCGCGAGGTCACGCAGCTGATCGAAGGCGGCGTGGATGTCTCGAGCTCCGCGCCCGAGTACATCCACTCCGGTCTCGAGGAGATCAAGATCCGCCTCGTCGGCTCGGCGACCGCCGACGCACGCGCGCGCGCCGAGCAAGTGGCCGAGCATGCAGACGGCAGCCTCGGTCGCCTGCTCTCCGCCAACGTCGGCGTGGTGCAGGTCAACGCCGCCGATCAGACCGAGGTGTCGTGGGAGGGCGTCTACGATCGGAGCTCGGTCGAGAAGGACGTGATGGTCGTCGTGCGCACGGAGTTCGTGCTCGAATGAACCGACGCGCGCTGCTCGCGGGTCTAGGCCTCGGCCTCACGGCCCTCGTCGAGGCGCCCGCGCACGCGCGTCACGCGCAGAGGCCATGGATCGAAGGCCGCATGCGCAGCGGGGAGCTGCTCGCGTACCACGGCCGCCGCGGCGTCCCGATGAGCTTCGACGACGAGACGGCGCTGCCCACGACACCCCGCGGGCTCACGCTCTTCGCGGCGCCGCACGACGCGCCCGGTCGGCACACGCTCGCGGTGGGGCGCGCGCGCTTTCCCGTCGCGATCCGTCGTCGGGCGCAGCCCGCGAGCGAGGTGCACGTGCCCGCGCTCGACGAGGACGATCGCGCCGCGCACGCCGACGCGCTCGCGCACATCGCGCGCGTGCGTCGACGCGTGCTGCCTGACGACGCGTTCACGCGCGGCTTCGCCTTGCCGATCGTTGGAGAGGTCTCGAGCGAATTCGGCGTCGCGCGCGCGCACGGTGTGCACCTCGGGATCGATCTGGTCGCGCCGATCGGAGCGGCAGTGCGCGCGCCTGCCGATGGCGTCGTGACCCTCTCGATCGAGACGCCGGTCTTCGGTCGCACGCTGGTGATCGATCACGGCCACGCGCTGACGACGTCGCTCCTCCACCTCTCCGCGACGCTCGCACGAGAAGGCACACGCGTGCGCCGGGGGGACGTCGTCGCACGAAGCGGCGCCACGGGACGCGTGACGGGCGCGCATCTCGACTGGCGCGTGGCCTGGCGCGACGTCGACGTCGACCCACGCGGCGTGCTCGCGCTCCTGCCTGCCCGCGCGTGAGCGAGCTCGCGGCCGCTAGGACGTCAGCTTCGCCTTCTCGCGGAGCGCCTGGAACCCAGGCAGCGCGCGCACGTCGCTGAGATCTGCGTCGGTGTCGAGCACCTTCGGATCGGCCAGTCCCGCCTCGAGCGCCTTCTCCAGCCAGACGAGCGCTTCGTCGGCGCGCGAGGCACGACCGAGCGCGCACGCGACGTTGAACGCATCCGCGCCCAGGCCGAAGCGTGCGAACACGAGCTGGCCGACGTCGATCGCCGCGTCGTAGCGGCGAGTCGCGAACAGATCCGCGACGATCACCTGGAACGAGCGGGCGCCGATCTCCTTGGCGACCTTCTCGTCTTCGAGCAGGCGCGTCACGGGGTCGATCTTGCCCGACATCGACACGGCCTTCGCGAGACGCGACGCCACGAAGTCGTCCGAGCGTCCGCGAATGCCCTCGGCGAGCAGCGGCACGGCCTCGGCGGCCTCGCCGAGCTCGAGCCGAACCGCGCCCTCGAGCAGCGCGTCGGGCAGCTTGTCCTTCGGGAGCAGCGAGAGCGCGTTCTTGGCGGCGCGTGCGTCGCCGGCGAGCAGGCGACCCCACGCGAGCAGGTGGATCACCTCGAAGCGCTGCGCGTCCGACTCGACGCGGAGCAGGAGCGACTCGCCGATCATGCGCACCATGAGCGGGCGACCGTCCTCGAGCGCCTGCCAGCCGCGCTGCAGCTCGGCGTCGAGCGTCGCGATCGATGCAGCCTCGCGCGGCGAGCCACGCGTGGGCGCGACGGGCGTCGAGGTCATCTTCGGCTTCGCGGGGCGCGCGCGATCGATCCACTTCCCGGCCGCGCGCCAGTGCGTCCAGTTCAGCATCGCGAGCTGACCGAACATCAACATCATGAAGATGGCGCGCAGAGGCAGCGCGACGGCGACGAGGGCCACCGCGAGCACGACCGAGATCAGGTGCGACCACCGCATGCCGCGGATGCCGAAGAGCTTCTCGAGCGTCGCCTTGCTGATCTGCCCACCATCGAGCGGGAAGATCGGCAGCAAGTTGAAGATCGCCCAGCCGAAGTTCACCCAGATGAAGTCGCGCACGCCGTTGGTCACGATCGGCGGCATCACGACGGGCGAGTACGTGTACCAGAGCCACACGCCGCCCCCGAGCGCCAAACCCACCGCGGGCCCCGCGAACGAGACGATCACCTGCTGGCCGGGCGAGAACGCGCGAGGCGCGAGCCAGGTCGTGAGACCGCCCCAGCCGCTCAGGATGACGAACGGATCTTGTCCGAAGCGCCGTCCCACGAGCGCGTGCCCCAGCTCGTGGAGCAGCACGCCGATGAACACCAAGAGCACCCACACAGCAGCCGACGGCGCCAGCCCGTACTGCAGGAAGCCGAAGATCGCCGACACGATGAAGTGCAGCGGCTCGACGTAGACGGGCACCCCGAAGAAGTGAAAATGCGCTTCTCGCTGCACGGGGCGGCAGCGTAATGGTGGCGCCCGATCGATGCCACTCGATCCCCCGCGCTCGCTCAGGGATCGAGGACCAGCGGAGGCGCTCGCACGCCGCGCAGCGCGTCCTCGAGGAGCGTCAGGCGGTCCTGACCCCAGAAGAGCTCGTCCTCCACCACGAACGTCGGCGCGCCCGGCACTCCTCGCAGACGCGCGTCCTCCGTCGCGTCGAAGAGCACCTGCTTCGCGTCGCCGAGCCGATCGAGGAGGGCACGATCGACACCGGCTTCCTCGCATGCCGCCGCGAGCACCGCGTGATCGGCCGGGTCACGATCCTCGGCCCATGTCGCGCGCATGATCGCGTGCACGAGCGGCCCGCAGCGATCCTCGGGCGCGAGCAAGGTGAGCCGCAGCGCGTCGACGGTCCGCAGCGGAAAGCGCGTCGAGAACACGAACGGCACCCCGTACCGTCCTGCCCAGCGCGCGAGCTCCACGCGGTAGTGCCGCTCCTTGGCGGCAGGGAACGACTGGATGGGCACCAGTGGGGTACCGATCGCCTTGAAGAGCGCGCCCAACAGGAACGGCTTCCACACGACGCGCGCGCCATGCGCGGTGGCCACGCGCTCGACCTGCGTGGTGCCGAGGTACGCGAACGGGCTCGAGTAGTCGAAGAAGACCTCGACGATCACCGAGAGCGCGTAGCACGCCCTCCCCTCGACCGCGCGGACACGTCGAGCGCGACGGCGAGCGTCGAACGGAGGTTCCACGTGCGCGCACGCGGCGCGGTTCGCGTGCGGTTCCGCATAGGTGCGGACCTCGCGTCTTTCTAAGAATCCCCCATGGCCGACGACACCTCCCCGACACCCTCGGGGCCCACGAGCTTCGACACCCACCCGAGCAAGTACCGTCACTGGAAGCTCGAGGTGAGCGGCGATCGCGCGACGCTCGCGATGGCCGTCGAGCTCCATGGCGGCTTTCGCCCCGGCTACGAGCTCAAGCTCAACAGCTACGATCTCGGCGTCGACATCGAGCTCGCGGACGCCGTGCAGCGCATGCGCTTCGAGCACCCCGAGGTGAAGGTCGTCGTCGTGAAGTCCGCGATCGATCGCGTGTTCTGCTCGGGCGCGAACATCTACATGCTCGGGGCCTCGAGCCACGCGTTCAAGGTCAACTTCTGCAAGTACACGAACGAGACGCGTCTCTCGATCGAAGACGCCTCGCACGGTGCGGGACAGAAGTACCTCGCCGCGGTGAACGGCCCATGCGCGGGCGGCGGCTACGAGCTGGCGCTCGCCTGCGACGACATCCTCCTCGTCGACGACGGCAACAGCGCCGTCTCGCTCCCCGAGGTGCCGCTGCTCGCGGTGCTGCCGGGCACGGGCGGCCTCACGCGCCTCGTCGACAAGCGCAAGGTGCGCCGCGATCTCGCGGACGTGTTCTGCACGACCAGCGAGGGCGTGCGCGGCAAGCGCGCGGTGGAGTGGGGCCTCGTCGATGCGATCGCGTCGCGCACCCGCTTCGATGCCGCGGTCGAGGATCGCGTGACGAAGCTCGCGGGGCAGGCCGAATCGGTGCGCGCCGCGGCTGCACGTGGACCGGGCATCACGCTGGAGCCGGTGGCTCCGTCGATCGACGGAACCACCTACACGTACCGGCACGTGACCCTCGTCGTCGATCCCGCCACGCGCGTCGCGCACGTGACGATGAAGGCGCCCGAGGGAGAGATCCCCAAGGGCGGCGCGGCGATCCAGGCCGCGGGCAGCGCGCAGTGGTCGCTCCGCGCGTGGCGCGAGCTCGACGATGCCCTGCTTCACCTCCGGCTCGATCACCTCGAGGTCGGCGTCGTGGTGCTCCACACCATCGGCGACGCCAAGAAGGTCCTCGAGGCCGACGCGTCGCTGCTCGAGAGCAAGGATCACTGGCTCGCCGCGGAGATCCTCGCGCTCCAGTCGCGCGTGATGCGTCGCCTCGATCTCACCAGCAAGAGCTTCTTCGCGCTGATCGAGAAGGGCTCGGCGTTCGCCGGCTCGCTGCTCGAGCTCGCGCTCGCGTCGGACCGCATCTACATGCTGGCGGACGACGACGAGACCGTCAGCGTCGAGCTCGGCGCCGCGAACGCGGGCCTGCACCCGATGTCGCACGGTCTCTCGCGCCTCGAGGTCCGCTTCCAGCGCGAGCCCGCGCGTGTCGAGGAAGTGCTCGCGGAGAAAGGCGCCATCACGACGGAGCGCGCGAACGAGCTCGGCCTCGTGACCATCGCCCCCGACGAGATCGACTGGGACGACGACGTGCGCATCGCGATCGAAGAGCGCGCCTCACTCTCGCCCGACGCGCTCACAGGCATGGAGGCCTCGCTCCGCTTCCCCGGCGGCGAGACTGCAGACTCGAAGATCTTCTCGCGCCTCAGCGCCTGGCAGAACTGGATCTTCCAGCGCCCCAACGCGGTCGGTCCGCAGGGCGCGCTGACGAAGTACGGCCAGCCGGATCGCCCCACCTTCGGCTGGACCCGCTGTTAGTCCAGGCGCGACGCCTTCGGCTCACGCGAAAGGGGCTACTCGCCCCTTTCCCAGTTCGCTCCGCGAACCGGGCCCCATTCCCTCGGGGATTCGCTCGTCGCTACGCTCCTCACTCACCCGGGCAGAGCTGTCCGGTGCTGGGCGAGGGTAGCGCGTGCGGCCCCTCGCCTAGCTCGGGCCGCCGATGGCTACTCGCGTTCCGCCTGTCCAGCGGTGAGGCCTGCTCGGCGCGGCGTGCTCGCGCACGCTTCGACCGACCGCGCTCGTGAGTCGAAGTCCGGACGTGACTCGAGAAGTCGGCGCCGCTTGACGTCGGCCCTCCGCGCGCCAGGAACGCGCCACCATGGAACATCGTCTCCTCGGCCGCTCTGGCCTCAAGGTCCCCGTCCTCTCGCTCGGCACTGGCACCTTCGGTGGCGAGGGAAACATGTTCAGCAAGTGGGGCAGCTCGGACGTCGCCGAGGCCACACGCCTCGTCGACGTCTGCCTCGAGCACGGCCTGAGCTTCTTCGACACCGCCGACGTGTACTCGAGCGGCGCGTCCGAAGAGATCCTCGGCAAGGCGATCGCGGGCCGTCGCGAGAAGGTCCTGATCTCGACCAAAGGCACCTTCAGCACGGGCCCCGGCCCCAACGACAAGGGCAGCTCGCGACATCACCTGATCGCGTCGGTGAATGCCAGTCTGAGGCGCCTCGGCACGGACCACATCGACCTCTACTTCATGCACGGCTTCGACGCGCTCACGCCCGCCGAAGAGACGCTGCGCACGCTCGACGATCTCGTGACCGCCGGAAAGATCCGCTACCTCGGTTGCTCGAATTTCTCGGGCTGGCACGTGATGAAGTCACTGGCGGTCTCCGAGAAGTACGGCCTCGAGCGCTACGTCTCTTATCAGGGCTACTACTCGCTCCTCGGACGTGACTACGAGTGGGAGCTCATGCCGCTCGCCGCCGATCAGGGCCTGGGCACGATGGTGTGGAGCGCGCTCGGCTGGGGCCGACTCACTGGCAAGATCCGCCGGGGACAGGCCGCCACGGAAGGCCGCATCTCGCAAGGTGGCGCAGCGGGCGGACCGCCCGTCGACGACGCCCATCTCTTCCAGGTCGTCGACGCGCTCGACGAGGTCGCGAAGGAGACGGGCAAGACCGTCGCGCAGGTCGCGCTCAACTGGGTGCTCGGCCGACCGACGGTGTCGAACATCGTGATCGGCGCCAGAAACGAAGAGCAACTGGTGCAGAACCTCGGCGCGCTCGGCTGGAGCTTGTCGAAGGAGCAAGTTGCCAAGCTCGACGCTGCCAGTCAGCGAACGCGCACGTACCCCTATTGGCACCAAGTGGACTTCCAGGAGCGCAACCCGCTCCTCGTCCGCTGATTCGGCGCTCAGACCTCGACCCAGCCTTCGTCCTCTGCGCGTCGCACCAGCGCGTCGCGCAGCGTCGCGACGATCGGGGGCAGTGGCTCCGTGAACGAAAAGAGCGCCTCGGCGAGCGAGAGACGCTCCCCGGTGCGGTCGCCGTGGAGTGCGAAGATGCGCTCCGCGAGCGTGGCGATCGCGTCGCTCGGCATCGGTCCGAGCGCGCGAAACGCAATGTTGAGCACCGTCTGCGGCATCGCGTCATCGCTGTGCTCCACACGGTGCGCGAGAAGCTTCAGGCGCGCGAGCATCACGCGCTCGTAGCGCGCGTCGAGCGGCCCGTTCGATGCGGGCGTGACCACTCTGCCCTTCTTCATCACGGCCGGCCGGAAATCGCGGCGCGATCGCGCGTCGAAGAGCCAGATCACGCGTCCGAGCGCGTCGGCAACGCGAGGCGACCGCTCGTCCTCGAACGGCAGGCCAGCGTCGTGGAGCAACCCGTCGATCGTCTCGGACGTGAGCAGTGCGCCGAGCGCGTCGGCATCGTGGGGTGCAGCGAGAATGGCATCGAGCTGAGTCGTCATGTGTCTCCTGGGCTCATCGAAGGACCCGAACGTGCGCGATGAGCCCGTCGCGCAGCGTGTAGACGACGATCACGTGGAGCTCGGCGTCACCGCGCCCGGTCACCCGCTCTTCGTCGACCACGAACGCGCCTGCCCTGAGACGCGTGACGACACGGCAATGGAGCGCAGGGCTCGCCGCGAACATGGACGCGTACGAGGCGCGAAACGCCTCGCGCCCCGTCAGCAGTCGCGTCCCCACAGCGTCCTCGACGATCACGTCCTCCGTGAAGCAGGGCACGAAGCGGTCGACGTCACGCGCGTTGTACGCCTCGAGCTGAGCTTCGACGGGATCACGCATCGCGGCACTCTGACCGGAACGGAGGGACCGAACAACACTCAGCCCTCGCGCCCCAGCCCGGGAAGAGCTGGTTCGAACTCCCGTGTACGTGCAGTCACTCCCAAGGGAACACCCCCACGTGACGCCGTCGGTACTGATAGTTCGCCATGTACCGACCGTCGCGAGCGTCGAGGCAGTCGACATCACCCGCGCGCGCCCCCGCAGTGCCCCCGACGATCAGGACATCTCGGGCTTCTTCGTGAGCGAAACGTAGCGACGTCTTTCCCCGGCTCTCCCGTAGACCCACCATCCACAGCACTTGCCGTCGGGTCCCCAAGGTCATAGGCAAGGACCCCGCGTCGGAGACCCCCGCCCGCAGCAGCGAGAGACAGGCATCGCGCGAGGGCACGCGTCGCCACGGCGCCCAATCGGGAATCCCTTGTTCCTCGAGCAACCTGCGAAGGGTGCGGGTGTACGCTTCCGCCCAACGAAGCTTCTCGGGGGTCACGGTAGACCCCGACGAAACGGAATAGAGAGGCCGCGACGCGGTCAACTGAGGCAGATCAGCGGCGAGAGCTCCGCAGACACGGAACGCCGCGCGAGCTTCACGCCAGTCAACCATGGCGGCCCTCTCTGCTTCGTCGACGTCATCCATCGTGGACTCGCCATGATGCACGGGAACGGGGTGCACCGTCACCGATCTCCCATCGAAGTGCCAACGAGGGACGCGACTCCGTTATCTTCTCGCACATGGCCAAAGGGTTCTTCACGCAGGGCATCGCGGTCCTCTTCGATCGCACGCCGAATCTCGACGAGATCACCGCTGCGATCGGCGTGCCCGTGAAGAAGCGCATGGACGCGTTCGAGACGTGGGCGATGTCGGGGCCGTGTGTGATCGTCGAGCACGACGCGGCGCTCAACGGCTATGTGTCAGTCGACGTCGTCGATCGTCCGTGGCCCGATCCCATGGGCGATCCGAAGAACGAGCCGATGATCTTCGGCGCGTGGTCGATGGGGCACTTCGGACCGCTCACCTATCCCCAGAGCCTCGAGCGCGCGTGGCAGCACGCCTACCACCACCGCGAGTCGCCGCGCGAGGTCGTCGCGCGTCATCATGCGTTCGTGCGCGTGCGCCTCTCGTACGTGTTCGGTGCGAAGGAGGACGCGCCCGTGATCCCCGAGGGCGTGGATCCCCGCGCCGAGCTGGCCCGCGTCTTCGCGCTGGGTCGCTCGCTGCTCGGTGTCGAGGGCGCGTCGTTGCTCTTCGTGCCGGGCGCCGATCTCCTCTTCACGCGACCCCAGATCGACGCACGCCTCGCCGACGCGCGCGCAGGTCAGCGCCTGCCGATCGATCTGTACTCCAACGTCCGCATGTTCCGCCTCGACGGCCTCGCCGATGGCTGGACGATGATGGACACCACGGGTCTCGAGGCCCTCGACCGCACGGACTTGGAGGTGTGCTTCGACCGCACCGTGCAGCCCGCAGAGATCGCGAGCTTCCTCCGCAACCTCAGCCTCTATGTCGCCAACCGAGGCGACGTGTTCGAGGACGGCCACACGATCGACGGCCCCGGGGGCCGCTGGGTCGCGCGCCACATCGAGAAGTCTCTCGCGCTCGCCCCGCGGCCCGTCGTGCGCTTCACGCGTGAAGGCGCGCCCCTCCCCGACGCGCTCTCGAAGTGACTACTTCGTTCTCGGCTTCTTCCCGTCTCCGATGTACTCGGCGAGGTGCTTGCCGGTGAGCGTCGACTTCTTCGCCACCAGCTCCGCAGGCGTGCCCTCGAACACGACCTTGCCGCCTTCGCTGCCTGCGCCGGGCCCGAGATCGATGATCCAGTCTGCGTGCGCCATCACCGACTGATGGTGCTCGATCACGATCACGGACTTGCCCGCATCGACGAGCCGATCGAGCAAGCCGAGCAACTGCGAGAGGTCCGCGAGGTGGAGGCCCGTGGTGGGCTCGTCGAGCACGTAGACATCACCCTCTTCGCCCATCTGCGTCGCGAGCTTCAGGCGCTGTCGCTCGCCGCCCGAGAGCGTGGTGAGCGGCTGTCCCAGACGCACGTAGCCGAGGCCGACATCGGTCATGCGCGACACGATCGCGTGCGCCGCGGGCAGTTTGCCCTTGCCCTCACCGAAGAACGCGACGGCCTCGCTCGCGGGCAGATCGAGCACCTCGGCGATGTTCTTTCCGCCGAGGCGATAGTCGAGCACCGAGGCCTGGAATCGCTTGCCCGCGCAGTCCTCACACGTCGTCGCGACGCCCGCCATCATGCCGAGATCGGTGTAGATCACGCCCGCGCCGTTGCAGGTCGGACAAGCACCCTCGGAGTTCGCGCTGAACAGCGCGGGCTTGACGCCATTGACCTTCGCAAAGGCAGCACGGATGGGATCGAGCAGGCCAGTGTAGGTCGCAGGGTTACTGCGTCGTGACCCGCGAATGGCTCCTTGATCGATGACGACGACGCCCTTCCTCCCCACGACCGAGCCGTGGATCAGCGAGCTCTTGCCCGAGCCCGCGACGCCCGTGACCACGACGAGCACGCCGAGCGGGACGTCGACGTCGACCTTCTTGAGGTTGTGGGTCGAGGCGCCGCGGATCTCGAGCACACCGCGCTTCTTGCGCACCGTGGGCTTGAGGCTCGCGCGGTCGTTCAGGTGTCGGCCCGTGCGCGTGTCGCTCTTCTTCAGCCCCTCGACCGAGCCCGTGAAGACGATCTCACCGCCGGCCTCGCCTGCGCCAGGGCCCATGTCGACGACGTGATCGGCGATGACGATGGTCTCGGGCTTGTGCTCGACGACGAGCACGGTGTTCCCTTTGTCGCGCAGGCGCAGGAGCAGCTCGTTCATGCGCTGGATGTCGTGCGGGTGGAGCCCGACCGTCGGCTCGTCGAACACGTACGTGACGTCGGTGAGCGCGCTCCCGAGGTGGCCCACCATCTTCGTACGCTGCGCCTCGCCGCCCGAGAGAGTGCCCGCGGGGCGATCGAGGCTGAGGTAACCGAGGCCGATCTCGACGAACGAGTCGAGCGTGTGGCTGAGCGTCGCGAGCAGCGGCGCGACCGAGGGCTCCTTCAGGCTGTGGACCCACACCGCGAGGTCACTGACCTGCATCGCGCATGCGTCGGCGATGTTGATCTTGCCGATCTTCGAGCTGCGCGCGGTCGCGTTGAGGCGCGTGCCCTCGCACTCGGGGCACGTCGTGAACGTGACGGCTCGCTCGACGAACGCGCGGATGTGCGGCTGCATCGCCTCCACGTCCTTGCTGAGGAAGGACTTCTGGATGCGCGGTACGAGGCCCTCGTACGTCATGTTGACGTTCGCGACCTTCACCTTGGTCGGCTCCTTGTAGAGGAAGTCTTCGCGCTCCTTCTTCGTGTACTTCGCGATCGGCTTGTCGAGATCGAGGACGGCGCCGAAGATCTTCACCATCCAGCCATCGGCGGTGTAGCCGGGCACCGTGATGGCACCTTCGCTCAGTGACTTCGAGGCATCGAAGAGCTGGCTGAGATCGATGTCGTTGACGTGGCCCATGCCTTCGCAGCGCGGGCACATGCCGCCCATGCGGCTGAACGTGCGCTTCTCCGTCTTCTTCTCGCCACCCTTCTCCACCGTGATCGCGCCCACGGCGCTCACCGAAGGGACGTTGAACGAGAACGCGTTGGATGATCCGATGTGCGGCTTTCCGAGGCGGCTGAAGAGCACGCGCAGCATCGCACTGGCGTCCGTGGCAGTGCCGACGGTCGAGCGCGAGCTCGCCCCCATGCGCTCTTGATCGACGAGGATCGCCGTCGTGATTCCGTCGAGCACGTCGACCTCGGGGCGAGACATCGAAGGCATGAAGCCCTGGACGAACGCGCTGTAGGTCTCGTTGATCAGGCGCTGTGACTCGGCGGCGATGGTGCCGAAGACGAGCGAGCTCTTGCCCGAGCCCGACACGCCCGTGAACACGGTGAGGCGCCGCTTGGGGATCTCGACGCTCACGTCCTTGAGGTTGTTGACGCGCGCGCCCTGCACGCGGATCGAGTCGTGGCTGTCGGCGGGATGCTTCGAGGAGGGAGGCATGGGGCGCGCATCATGGCATCGCCGATCCGCGCTGCTTCTCCAGAACTGCTCTCCTCGGGCTCGGAACCTCACGCGAGCGCCACTGTCCGAAGTGCATGGACCTGCCGTCGACGGACACCGAGACTGCGCAGTGGGCCGCCGAAGTGACCGCCGTGTGGGGCCGTCGGAGAACGTGGGAGCGAGAGACGTGCACCGGCGCCTCGTTCGCCGTTCACGGCGCCTTCCTCGTGATGTTCTTCTTGATGCCGCCTCGGCCTCCGTCGCTCACGCCCGAGCTCCTGGCGGCCGACGACCATCACGTCCGTGCGCTCCTTCCGCCAGAGACACCCCTCGATCCGCCACCGAGCTGGATGAACGGGAGAGAGGGCCGATCGGGCGAGCGTCACGAAGGGGAGTCGGGGGCCATGGGCGTCAGCGCCGAGGAGCAACACGGCGGTCGCTACGCCATCGAGGGGCGTGCGCGCGTGAGCGAGGCACGCCTTGCCGCCGCGACGCGCTCAGACGCTCGCACCGTCGGCGTCCTCGGCGTGCTCGCGCAGATGAGCGGGCAGTGGGCGTCGCCGACGTCGCGCGCCGGCGCGGGGGCCGATCCGATGAGCGCGCTCGGTTCCATGATGGGCGATCAGATCGGTGAGAGCTTCGGTTTCGGTGGGCTCGGTCTGAGCGGCGTCGGCCGAGGCGGCGGTGGCTCGGGCCTCGGCACGATCGGCAACGGCGTGATCGGCACGCTCGGCCACGGCGCGGGCCGCGACGGCACCGGGGGCTCTGGCTACGGCGCGGGGGCAGGCGGCTTCCGCGGTCGTGTGAGCCGCGTCCCGAGCTGCGGCTGTGGAGATGCGGAGGCGCGCGGAGGGCTCTCGCGCGAGAGCGTGCGCCGCGTCATCCGACAGCACCTGAACGAGGTGCGGTTCTGCTACGAGCAGGGCCTCGCCGAGCGTCCTGACCTCGCCGGGCGCGTGACCGTCACGTTCCTCGTCGCACCCAGGGGCACCGTCAGTACGTCGAGCGTGACGAGCTCGACGATCGAGGACCGCCGTGTCGATCAGTGCGTGGGGTCCGCTGTGCGCCGCTGGACGTTCCCGGCCGCCGACGGAGCGACGTTGGTCACGTACCCGCTCGTCTTCGACTCGGCTCCCTAGCCGCACGCTTCGAGGTCCCCACCACCGACGCGCTCACGGCGATCGCAGCGGCCATCGCGAGCCTGTGTTCCTTGGTCCACGGCGGACCGACTGCCCTTCCTGCGTCGAGGAGAAGTCCGTCGATCGAGGAGCGGCCCAACGCGCGCGCGGCGGCGTCGAGCACGCGCTTGGGCTCGTAGCGATGGACGCTCCATCCGCGCGCCCGAGCTGCGTCACCGAGCGCGGTTCGGTACATCACCCAGTCCGCGACGCACATCGCGCGGTAGTCGGCGATGCGCTCGGCGACGGTGGGCGGCAGCGCCGGGTCTGCTCGCAGCGCGATGCCCTCGAGCTCGATCGTGTCGAGCGAGCGCGCGAGCTCCTCCAGCCTCGCGTGAGCGGTCCGCTCCGCGTTCGCGCGCACGCGGGCGACGAGCGCGACGGCTTCCTCGATCGGGAGACGCTGTCCGTCGTGGTGATGCGGCATCACGGGGACTCCGTCGTCGAGCAGCGCCACGCGTCGCCGATCGATCAGCACGCCCTCTCGCGTCGCCGTCACGAAGAGCGCGTAGCCAGCGTGATCGGAGACACCGACGATCGCTCGCGCGCGCTTCACCTGTACGAGCTTACTCGGACGCGGCGGTCCGCCACCACGCGGTCCGAGGCTCGCGACGAGCCTGCTGCTTCGCCACTGGACGGCCGGCCTCCGGTGCTCCATCGAGGGCCCCTCGGAGACGATGGAGACGCACCAGACCACCTCGACCGACGACGCCCTGCCCCCCTCGCTCGTCGCGCTGCTCGCGATCGGCGCAGGCCTGTCGGCTGCCGCGCTCTACTACAACCAGCCGGTGCTCGACGTGATCGCGCGCGAGCTGCGGGTGAGCGCGAGCGACATCGGGATCGTCCCGATGCTCACGCAGCTCGGCTATGCGACGGGCCTGTTCGTCTTCGCGCCGCTCGGGGATCGTTTCGATCGACGCAGAGTCATCGTGGTGAAGGCGTTGCTCTTGGGCGTCGCGCTGATCGTGGCCGGCCTCGCGGGCGATCTCGCCGTCCTCGGTCTCGCGAGCTTCGCGATCGGCCTCAGCGCCACGCTCGCCCAGGATCTGGTGCCCGCCGCAGCCGTGCTGGCGGCACCGCAGCGACGCGGCAAGGCGGTGGGCAGCGTGATGACCGGCCTCTTGCTCGGCATCCTGCTGTCGCGCGTGGTGAGCGGCGCGGTCGCTTCGCGTGGCGACTGGCGCTGGGTGTTCTTCGGTGCCGCGGCGCTCGAGTGGACGCTCGCTGCCGTGTGCGCCTCGCGCTTGCCGAGGTTCGCGCCGACGACGCACGAGCGGTACACCGCGCTGCTCGGCTCGATGCTCACGTTGGTGAAGCAACACGGCCCGCTTCGTCGGGCTGCGCTCGCGCAGGGGCTCGTGAGCGTCGCGTTCAGCGGCTTCTGGTCGACGCTCGCGATCGTGCTCGCCGCGCCGCCGTTCGAGCTCGGCAGCGTGTGGGCGGGCGCCTTCGGGATCGCGGGCGCTGCGGGCGCGATCGCTGCGCCGATCGCAGGCGGTCTCGCGGATCGGCGGGGCCCGGACGTGGTGATCCGCATCGGCATCGGCATCGTGCTCGCGTCGTTCGTCGCGCTGGCGATCACACCGAGCAGCCTCGTGGTGCTCGTGATCGCGACGCTCACGTTCGACCTGGGGGTGAGCCTCTCGCTCGTCTCCCACCAGACGATCGTCTACGGCATCGACCCCGCCGCGCGAAGCCGACTCAACGCCCTGCTCGTGACCGCGATGTTCCTCGGCATGGCGGCGGGCGCCGCGATCGCTGCGCGCGTGTGCGAGGCGTGGGGCCTCCGAGGTGTCGCAACGTTCGCTGCATGCGCCGCGCTGCTCGCGCTCCTCGTGAGGTTGACCCCGAGCCGACGCCCGCCCCAGGCGCACGCTGACAGGAGGCCCTGAGGCTTCGGCGCACGCGCCAAAACACGACCCCACCGAGCAGTCGGCGAGCCGACACAGGGTGGGGTCGTGGCCCAGCGCCACCGGAGGAGGAAGGAAGGCCCTTCGGTGACCGAAGTGCCCTTCAGAGCTGAGGGACGACGCGGGCCCCTCGTCGAGGATCAGTACTCGTCGTCGTCCTTGAACCGCTTGTCGCGATCCGGATCGTTGCGACCGCCCGGACGCCCGGGACCGCGCGGCTTCGAGTAGTCGGTGCGAGCGGGGCCACGGCCACCACCACCACCACCACCCGGCGGGCCGCCGTAGCCACCACCGCCGCCACCGCCGCCGCCCGG
>JAFLCL010000194.1 GCA_017303575.1 Deltaproteobacteria bacterium | reverse complement strand
GTGAGGCAGCCCGCGCCTCGCGTCGTCGTCGCGCCTGCACCGCGTGTGCGCGTCGTCGCTGTCGCTCCGCCGCCGCCGCCCACGGTCGTCGTCAGTGCCGCGCCGTTTCCGAACGCCGTCTGGGTCCCAGGCTACTACCGCTGGAATGGTCGTCACCACGTGTGGATCGACGGTCGCTGGCGCCGTGCACGGCGAGGCCACCACTGGCGTGAGGCCCGCTGGGAGCAGCGCGGCAACGGCTGGATCTTCGTCTCGGGTGGCTGGGCCCGCGACTGATCGCGGCACACCAGTCAGCGCCCGAGGCGCTCGATCTCGGGCCAGCGCGCGCGCGCCTCGCGCACGGCACGACCTCGGTGGCTGAGGAGGTTCTTCTCGTGCTCCTCGAGCTCGGCCATCGTCAGGCGATCCTCGCGCGTGCGGCCCGGCAGCAGCGCGAGCTCGTCGGGCGCGACCTCGAAGACCGGGTCGTACCCGAAGCCGCCCCCGCCCCGCGGCGCGCGCGCGACTGAACCCTCGCAGCGACCGCTCACCACGAACGCGTCGTCGGGACGTGCGGGATGGACGAGCACGATCACGCAGCGGAAGCGGGCTGCGCGCGAACCGTCCGGCACGTCGCGCAGGTCCACCAAGAGCTTCTCCGTGTTCGCGCGCGGGCCCGCGTCACCCGCGTAGCGCGCCGAGTACACACCTGGCGCGCCGCCCAGCGCGTCGACCTCGATGCCGCTGTCGTCGGCGAGCACGAGGCAGTCCTCACGGCCGAGATGTGCGGCGATCCCCCGCGCCTTGAGCAGCGCGTTGGTTTCGTAGGTGTCGCCCGTCTCCTCGATCTCGGGCAGCGTCACGCCACTCTGATCGACGCCGACGATCTCGAGGCCCGGCACGTCGAGCAGCTGCCGCAGCTCGATCAGCTTTCCCTTGTTGTGCGTGGCGACGACGATGCGCATCGCTCGCGCTCAGCCGCGGAGGAGGTCGAGGTCGATGCCGATCGACGCGAGCGCGCTCTTCTGCGCGCTCATCAGCGCGGGCATCGCGCCGAGCGAGAGATCGATCAGGGTGTCGAAGTGCGCGCGCGGCACGGGCGGTCCCTCGGCCGTGCCCTGCACTTCGACGAGCGCGCCATCGCCCGTGGCGACGACGTTGAGATCGACGTCGGCCTTGCTGTCCTCGACGTACGCGAGGTCGAGCATGGCCTTGCCGTCCACCATGCCCGCGCTGATCGCTGCGACCTGTGCGCGCAGCGCGCCTGCGGCCAGCCCCGTGCGACGCAGGTGATCGAGCGCCATCGCGAGCGCGACGAAGCCTCCCGTGATCGCCGCCGTGCGCGTGCCGCCATCCGCATCGAGCACGTCGCAGTCGATCACGATCTGCCGCTCGCCGAGCTTCTTCATGTCGACAGCGGCGCGCAGCGCGCGACCGATCAGGCGCTGGATCTCGGTGGTGCGACCATCGACCTTGCCGCGACGTCCATCGCGATCCTGACGATGCGGGTTCGCGCGCGGGTGCATCGCGTACTCGGCGGTGACCCAGCCCGAGCCCTTGCCGCGCAGCCACGGCGGCAGGCTCTCGTCGATCGAGGCCGCCACGAGGATCCGCGTCACGCCCGACGAGATCATGACGGAGCCTTCGGGATTCTTCTGGACGCGGGTCTCGATCTTGAGGGGACGAAGCGCGTCGGTGCTGCGACCGTCGAGGCGGGTGCTCATGAGGCGCGGGTTATACGCGAATGCGCGAGCGTGGGTGGGTCGTCTACGCTGCGCGCCATGCGAAGCCTCGTCACGCTCGACCACGCCGATGCGCAGCGCGCGCTCACCGTCATGCGCGAGGTCCTCGTGCGTGAGCAGGCCGCGGCGGTGATCGCCGTCGCCGACGCGCACGGTGACGTGATCGCGCTCGAGCGGCTCGATGGTGCCTCGCCGTCCTCGATCACGATCGCGATGAACAAGGCGTGGACGGCGGCCCGCGAGGGCGTGCGCACCTACGACGTCGGACAGCGCATCAAGGGGCCCAAGGACGATGCGTTCGACATCGCGTACTACGGCGACCCTCGCTACATCGGCTGGGGCGGCGGGGTGCCGGTGATCGTCGATGGGCGCGTCGTCGGGTCGATCGCGGTGAGCGGTCTGCCCGAGCTCGAGGATCAACGGGTCGCCGACATCGGGGTCGCGGCGATCCTCGCGAGCGAGTGACGTCCCCGGCGCGATTCGAACGCACGACCGTCGGCTTAGAAGGCCCCGCCGTTCCCTCTCCAAATAGGGCGAATCCGCGCCGGTTGTCCGGCGGTGTCCAGGCACCGATCTAGCGCTTCGGCGGCACCCGCTTGGGTGGCGACTTCGACGACTGATCCGGCAGCCCGTCGCGCACGAGCGCGTCGACGATCTCGCCCATCGTGAGGCGCTTCCCCGTCTCACCCCTCGCGACGGCCGCGGCCAGTCGAAGGCGATCGGCGGTCTCGCTCAGCACGCTGATGGTGATCGGTTCCTTCGCGACGGTCAGCTTGGCGGGCATGGCTTCAACTTACTACCGCACATGCGGCCCGTCACATTTTACGTTGCACCGTAGAACGGTTCAACGTATAAACGTCCTACCGCACGACGCGGTGGAAGGACGATGCGATGTCGAGAAGAAGAAGAGGATCCGCGCTCGTGGTGATGGTGGGCGTGCTCGCGCAGATGCTGATCGAGGGCTTGCGTAAGACGGACGATCCGGTGGAGATCGTCCAGCGCAACCTGCGCGACGCGCTGCGCGAGCTGCTCGGCGTCGAGGGCCTCGCCGAGCGTGCACTGCACGAACTCGCCGCGGTCGAGATCGCGCTCATGGCGTCGAGGACAGAGCTCGAGGCGGACGAGCGCGCGCGCGTGTTGTGGCACTGGTCGCGCTGGGCCGAGCGCGGCGGCAAGTGTCGAGCGCCCGTCGCGGCGGCGTTCTACGCGTGGCTGTGCGAGTACCGGAAGCTCTCGGGCGCGAACGACCCGAGCAACGCGCGGCTCCTCCCCACGGTCGAACACATGACCGCGCTCGTGCTCGAGCTCGCGCGCCTCGACGTCGGCCACGCACGGCTCTTCTGCAACATCGTCGCGGACTCGGCCGCGGATGCGAGCGACGCGAGAAGAAGAGCGGCCTAGCGCTTGGCCTCGGCGGCTTTTGCTTCCTTGAACTTGCGGTCGTTCTCCGCTCGCATCTCTTCGCGCCGACGCTCTTCGTCCTGGATGTCAAGGGCGATCTTGCGCCAAATCGCCCAACCCTCGAACCGGTGCTCGATGGCGTCGGAGACGACCTGGCTGAGGCTCTGGTCGTGCATCGCGGCGAAGACGCGAAGCTTCTTCGCGAGCGTCCGGTCCAGCCGCAAGGTCACGGTTTCATTGGGCCTTCCGGATCCACCCGGTGTCTTTTTAGCCGGCATGGGCTGGACACTAACACGAGTTGGTTGAAACCGGGCAGCGTCGCTGTCATAGTCCGAACGTCCGATGGTCCAGGAGGCCAACATGTCCGAACATCCGAAGCTGACGCGGTACGAGCTGCGAAAGATCGCCGTTGCGAGCGACGGCGTGAACGAGCAGACGATCGCCGCCTACCTGGCCGGTGAGCGGGAGACGCAGCCGTCGACGCGCGTTCGAATCGAACGCGGTCTCCTCGCGCTCGGTCTCGCGCACATGATCCGGGGGCGCGTCGACATCGCGCCGCGTACGTTCATCGCGCAGGGACCCGCGGGAACCCTCCCCGGCGTTGGTGAAGGGGGGCGCGGGTGATCGTCACGCCCGCCATGAGGCGCGCGCGAAGCGAGGGCAGACGAGCGCTCGTCGCCGTGGCCGCCAAGGTCGGCGCCCGCGCGATCGCGGACCGCATGGGGGTCGTCCCTTCGTGCGTGTCGCAGTGGTGCTCTGGACGCTCGAGGCCGTCCGCGTCGATGCGCGAAGCGATGCGCGAGGCGTTCGAGATCGACCCCGCATCGTGGGGCGAGTTCGAGCCCGGCTGGACCGCGCGCGAGTCGTTCCGCGCGCGCGAGCTGCGCGGCTTTCGAGTGAGTGACGTTGCGAAGCGCGCGGGCGTCGATGAGGGCACCGTCCGGCGGTACCTCCGAGGCCGTGCCGTGCGCGTTCGTATCGACACCGCGCTCCGCGAGCTCGGCCTCGAGCACGTCATCGCGGGAGGCACGACGTGAAGCCCCCGCGCGCAATGAAGGGATCCGCGATGGCCAACGCTCGAGGCCTGATCGTCAGCGTCGGCAGGGGGATCGGACTCGACGCGATCACCACGCGCCTCGGCGTCGATGACGCAGCGCCGTGGTTCATGGGCAAGATGAAACCCACGCCGCCCATGCGCGCGGCGATCTTCGACGTGACGGGGCTCGATCCACTGCTGTGGGCCGAGGCGTGGGGCGAGACGTGCGAGCGCGGACTCGTGCGATGCGATGGGAGCGCGACGACGTGAACACGTCCGGCCCCATGCCCAGCGCCGAGTGGATCGAGACCGTGCGGAAGAAGCTCGAGGTGGGGGAGCCGCTCGACTTCAACGAACACTTGATCGCCGAGCGCGCGGGCCTCGCGGCGTTCCCGGCTCTCGATGGCGAGGCGCTCCCTCCACCAAGTCGACGGCCGAAGGTGCTTGTCACCGTCGACGAGCACGTGGTCGTTCCTGCTGTCTGCCGAGCGCTCGGCGAGAATCGCGGGCACGGGCTCCTCGACTGGGGCGGGACGCTCGCACGGGTTCAGGAGCAAGCCACGGGTGGCCACGCCATCACGATCGCCGGCGAAGCGGAGGTGCGGACGCAGATGGTCGCCTCGGTGGAACTGGTGAAGCGCGACGACGACGGAGCCGAGAAGGGCATCCACCCACCGGGCTGGCTCGCGCCCGCAGTCGTGCAGCGCGGCGAATGGCCCGGCATGCGCCGTCTTCGTGGCCTCACCGAGACCGCGGTCTTGCGACCCGACGGAACGGTGCTCAGCGACCGCGGGTTCGACGACGCGACTGGTCTCTACCTCACGGCAGACGATCAGATGTCGATCCCGGCGAAGCCGACAGAGAGCGATGTCGAGGCAGCCCTCGAGACTATCGCGGACCCGGTCCGAGACTTCCGCTTCGGAGATCCCCACAGCTTCTCGGGGTATGTGGCGGCCGGCCTGACGCTGGTGGCACGGCCGGCGTTCCTCGGACCATCGCCGCTCTTCCTCGCGCACGCGTCCACCTTCGCGAGCGGGAAGGGGCTGCTGTGGGGCGTCGTGGCAATCGCCGGCACCGGGCGCATTGCGCCCGCTGAGACGCTCGCCACCGACGAGAACGAGCTTCGAAAGGACATTCTGTCGAAGCTGATCTCGGGCTCGCGCGTGGCCTTCTACGACGAGATCAAGACCGTCGACAGCGCCGCGCTGCGGTCCGTGCTCACCGCTCACGAGGTTGGCGGTCGCGTCCTCGGGCTCTCGAAGAACTTCGTGGCCACGAACACGCTCACGCTCCTCGCCGCCGGCAACAACGTCCCGATCGATCTGGAGAACGGGCGCCGCATCATCGCGGTTCGTCTCGTCACGGCCGAGGAAGATCCTTCGAAGCGTACCGGCTTCAAGTACCCGGACCTTCTGGCCCACGTCGCATCGAATGCGGCCGGGATCCGCCGCGCGCTTCTTGTCATTCTCGCGAACTACTGCGCCGCCGGACGACCGCCGCAGAAGTTGGAGCCGATGGGCTCCTACGAGGCGTGGTCTGCTCTCGTGCGCGGAGCGATCGTGTACGCGGGGCTGCCGGACCCGGCCGGGAGCGGCGCCGAGCTGCGTGCCACTGACGAGAAGCAACCTCGGCTACGACGCCTTGCGGAACTGTGGCTCGAGCTCCTCGAGCAACTTGGCAAAGAGTCATGCACCGCGAAGCGTGCGATCGAGTACGCGTGTGGCGAGCCCCCCGGCCCCCTTCCGGCGCTGAGAGAGCTCCTCACCGACATAGCCTGCGACAAGACCGGGCACGTGTCGGCGAAGGTGCTCGGGCACGTACTGAGGAGCGTTCACCAGCGCGTGTTCGACACACCGGCTGGCACCGTGCGGATGCTGGACGTCGGAACCGACCGCACGGCGACGAAGCTCTGGCGAGCAGAACTCATGGATGCAGGGATGAAGGGTTCTGCAGGGATGGGTTCCCCCTACGTACGCGCGCGCGCAGAGACCGGAGGTAATTCTTCCTCCCGCGTAGCTGAAAAGCATCCCTGCACATCCCGCATCCCTGCACTCGAGTCCGACCCGTTCGAGCCGCACGAGGATGGCTCAGGGGGCGGTGAGTCATGAGGACGACGCGCGACCCGTCCGTGCTGATCACGCGCGGTCCTAGGGCCAACGCCGAGGGGAATTCCGGCCAGACCCCCCCTCCTACAGTGCACGGGGTTCCGATGGCCGCGGAGCGTCGGAAAAACGTGCGGGCCAATCGGCCAAAAAACGCACGAAGGTGGATAAATCGCGCTGTCCCCAAGGCTGCGCGCGAGACCCACATTCTACGTTGTAACGTAAGAAAGTCAAGGGTGTGCCGATGAAACAGACGGCAATTGTTCTGTGTGGACTGCCGGGAGCGGGGAAGTCCACATGGGCCGAAGAGAACGCACAGCACCTCGGCGCAGTCGTGGTGACGACGGACGAGATCCGCACGGAGCACAAGGACCCGAAGCGAGCGATCAACGCCGCGCTCGCCCGCGTGCGCCACCACCTGAAGGCCGGCTCTTCCGTCATCGTCGACGTCTGTGCTCTCCGACGCCTCGACCGGGGCATGTGGCGCACCGCGGCCCGCGTGGCCGGCGTCCCCACGCGCCTCGTGGTCTTCGCAACGGACCTCGAGACCTGCCGCGCTCGTGACGCCACAAGGCCGGCGGGCATCCGCTACTCGGGCAACTGGGAGGCTTCGGCGGGGTACCTCGACGAAGTGCTCGCGTCGCGAGCTAGAGGTGAGGGCTTCGACTCGGTCGAGATCGTCGGAAAGGGAAAGCGATGAACGACAGACGGATCAACGCGGCGCTTGTGGGCGTCGCTCTCGTGTGCCTGGCCGCGATCTGCGGCCTCGCCGTCGTTGCGCCCGTGTCGTTGGCGGGCGCGCTGCTCGGGAGCCTATGCGGCGTCGCGGGCATGTTGCTGCTCGTGCGCGCGGTCGCCGCAGCGGCACGCGCCGAGGCTCTCGCACGTGACGCGGTCCAGGCGAAGATCGAGGAGGCGCAGCTCGCGTGGGAGCGCGACACGGTCGACGCGCAGATCGAGAAGAGTGCGCTCCGGCCGGTCGCCAAGGGCGCCAGACTCGCATGGGACGGCGACCAGCCCCGTGTCGTGCGCGGGGGTGGCGCATGAACGGCGCGACGTTCCCGCGAGTCGGGCCGCTGGCGCTCGATCTCCGTTCCATGGGCAGCGAGCTCGTTGCGGCCGGAGTCGTCGCGAACCGCGTCCACGACCGGGCCGTGGTCGTGACGGTCCGCGGCCCGCTGATGGCGCGGCGCGGTCCGCTCTTCGACTCGTACGAGGCGATCCTCGAGCGCGTCGACGCTGCACTCGCGTCCCGCCCGCGTGCCGTGGTGCTCGACGTCGACTCGCCCGGTGGGCAGGCGCAAGGGTGCTGCGAGACCGCGCGCATGCTCCGAGCTCACTGCGTCGCCGCCCGCGTCCCGCTGCTCGCGTTCGCCCCGCAGGCGTGCTCAGCGGCATACGCGCTCGCGTGCGCCGCTCAGCGTCTCGGAGTGCCTCCCAGTGGGGTGGTGGGGTCGATCGGCGTGTACGAGCAGCTCGCGTCACAGGCGAGGGCGAACGAGCGTGCGGGGCTCGACTTCCGAGTGATCGCGACCGGCGACCGGAAGGCCGACGGGAACCCCAACATCGCGATCACCGACGCCGCCGCAGCGGCGAGCCAGAACGCGGTCGACGCCCTCGGCAACGTCCTCTTCGCGCTCGTGGAGAACATGCGCGGAATGCCGACCGGAAGCGCCCGGAGCCTCGCGGGCGGGATCGCGGTGGGCGTCGACGCGATCGCGAAGCGCCTCGCCGACGTCGAGGTGGCGAACATTGGGCAGCTGATCGCGAGCGTGCCGTCAAGCGCTCCGCCCGCGGCAGCGAAGGCCGCGCCGCTCGAGCGAGGCCTCGCCGACGTCGAGGCCGCGAGCCGCGCGAACCTCGAGCGGCTCAGCGCCGAGCATCGGTCTCGCGCCAACAACGAGAGCGAGATCGCGCGGCTCGCCGCTGCACACATCCAGAAGGTCACCGCGGCGTCCTCGCCGCCCAACAACGAGAAGGCACCGATGAATCAAGGCAACGCCGCGGCCCGGGCCGCGATCGAGAAGACGATCAACGACACCAAGTCAACGCGCGAGGAGCGCATCCAGGCCGCGTGCGCGCTGAACGCGCTCGACGGGCTGAGCACCACGCGCGACGCAGCGATCGAGCGACTGAAGCAGAAGGACGAGCTCGCCGCCAAGCAGGGCATGGCGACCCGCACGCCGGGCACGTGGACCGACGGCAACCACCAGTACTTCGGCGATCTGCCGCGCCGCTGAACGCCGCGCGAGAGAGGAACAGGAACCACCATGATCGAACCCAACGAGAACGAACCGATCGAGAACGAGGCCCCGACCGGAAGTGGCCTCAGCCTGCGTGAGATCGTCGAGCGCATCATCGCCGTGCTGGCGACCTTCCTCGGCGTCGTGCCGTCTGCGCCGAGCGCCCTCGCGTTCCTGCGTAACAGCGACCGCATGGAGGCGCTCGCCGCCTACAAGCGAGACCTCGCGAAGGATGCGGAGCGTCGACGTGCTGTGATGACGAAGGCGCTCGCGCAGATGGAGAGGGACCACGCGGAAGCGATCGCAAGCGCGGAGGCGATCGTCCGGACGCGCCGCGGCGAGCTCGATCGCGCCCTCGCGAAGGATGCAGCGGAAGAGCTCGTACCGCTGATCGCCTCCCACTACGAAGAGCCGACGCGCGCGGCCGGCCGCGCGATCCGTGACGCCCTCGTCAAGTACCGCGATCGCGCCATGAAGGAGCTCGGCGAGGAGCTCAGCGGCGTGTTCGTCTCGCGCCTGTTCCTCGAACCTCTCGTGGGGTGCAGTGACGGCGCGGTCGCGCTGTTCGTTCCGACGAGAGCCAACACGTACACGACGGATGCGAACCACGCGTGTCAGAACCTTCGCGATCACCTACCCGAGGGTGCCCTGCTCACACGTGCGATCGAAGACATCGAGTCGCGGATGAGAGAGGCTATCGGGCGCCGCTCCGATCCATGCACGGACGCCGAACGCGAGCACGCCGCGGAACAGCTCGCGGTCACCACGCGGACGTCCTACGAGCGCGCGCTCGAGTGCTTCGAAGAGGCGCGACGTTGCAAGAACGACGGGCGAACCTACGTGCCCGTGAGCGAGAGACGAGTTGCCGCGTTCACTGCGTCCGACTTCGGCCCACACCCGATCGGCAAGCAACCGCCGATCGACCCACACGTGAAGCGACTCTGGGAGATCTCGAGGCGCGAGATCGGCCGGATCGCCAACTGACTCCCCCTCGCGGGTCCATGCCGGTTCTCCTCCCGGCGCCGATCGAAGTCCCGGTCGGCCGGTGCTCACGAGTGCCCTTCCATCGCTCGTGAGCGCCGCTCGCACGGCTCGAAGGATCCAACGATGCCCTACAAAACCTATCCAGCGGTGATCACGCACGCGGACTCACCGGCGCAGATCCCCGACCTCGCGAACTTCGACCTCGGCGGGACGCTGTTCTGCGTCGACACGAGCGGTGGCCCCGTCGTGCTCGTGCTCCCGGCCGACGCCGCCTCGCCGCTCGCGCGGTTCGCGCAGCAGGCATACGGGGTCCCTGTCTTCAAGGTCTCCGGAGACGCGAACCCGATCATCATCCGACCCCAGGGCGATCAGTTCATCAACGACGCTGCGCCGACGGAGGACCACGTGTTGTCGACGTCGGACACCGTCGCGGCGAACGTCCGCCACTGGAACGTGAAGCGCGAGCCCAACGGCTCGCACCAGTGGAAGGCCTCGAGCTGACGCATGCGCGAGCCGAGGCACTACCCGCCGATCGCCGAGGTCGAGGCGCTGTGGGCCGCGTGCGGCCCGCTGCGTCGCGACGAGGCGGTCGCCGCGTGGGTCGCGTCGATGGGCCTGCGCGTGAACGAGCTCGACGCGCGCGACGTCGCGCGTGCTCTTCCTCGAGGAACCACCGTTCCGGCTTGGGCCCGCGCGAGCTCGCGCCACACGTGGAGCTGCAGCCCGTACCGAGTCCTCTTCCCGCTCTACGACGCCGACGGCGCGATGCGATCGCTGCTCGCCCGGTACATCGGCCGCATCGACGATCCGCGACCCGAGCGCCGCGCGATGTACGCGACTCGCGCGCCGTGGGGGCATGGGCGCCGAGGCCTCGCGCTCGCTGACGCGGACGGCGTCGGGGTGCTGCGCGGTCAGTCTCGCGTCGACGTCGCGCTCGTCGACGGCGACGAGGGGTTGTGTGCACGCGCGTCCGGCGCGACGATCGCGCTGCTGTCCGGATCGTGGTCGATGGCGCTCGCGCAACGCGTCGCGAGTCAAGCCACGTCGATCGCTGTGACGTCGTCGGACTGGAGGATCACGTCATCGTTCGAGCAGCTCGACGTGGAGCACGAGCTCGAGGACGTTCTCGCGCAGCGCCAACGCGCGACGATCGACGAAGAGCGCCGCCGCGTCGGCGTGTTGCTCGGCGCGGTGCGCGACGTCGCGAAGGCACTCGAGCTGATCGCACACGCGCACGTCTGCGCGGACTTCGGCGAGCCCGTGTGCCCCGCCTGCGACCTCATGGTGTCGGTCACGTCGAACGGCCTGCGCTGGGCGTGCACGGGTCGCCCGTACGGTTCCGCGGGCACGCACGGAGCGTGCGGCGCGAAGGGGGACGCGCTCGACTTCCTCGCGTTCTCGATCGCGCGCCGTTCGTTCAAGACGCTGGTCGCCGACGCGCATGGGCAGGGCGAGGGCGACAAGTGCGAGGCCGTGCGGCTGCTCCGGCGCCTCGGCCGTCGAGCCCGCGAGATCGACCCCCGCCGCGCGAGGGCCGCGTGACGTCGCGAGCGCTTACCGCCGTCGACCTCGCGGACCTCCGCGAGATGCTCCGCGACGTCGTGCGCGAGGAGCTCGCCGCGCAGCGTGTGCCCGCGAACGAGGCGCCCCGATCGCGTCGACGCCGCCGCGGCGATCCGCCGACACGTGTTGCCAGCGCCGAGATGATCGAGCGTGTGACCGCCAAGATGAGGAACCGATGACCGACGACAGTCCCGGCAGCGTCAGCAAGCAGCGTCGCCGCGACGGCACGATCGCGTGGCGCGCGCGGCTCCACGTGGACGGCAAGCGGAAGAGCCTCGGTCTCTACGACACGCGCGCGGAGGCGGAACACGCTGTCGACGCGGCGATCGAGGTGCGCGGCGCGACGTCGAGCGGAACGACGCTCCGCACGTGGGGCGATCAGTGGCTCGACAAGCGCGAGAAGAGCAAGCGCGTTCGCGGGATCGCGAAGGAGCAGTCGGTGTGGAAGGTCCGCGTGGCGCGCCACGCGTTCGCCTCGCTCGCGGTGACCCGCATCCGACGCCATCACGTCGTGAAGTGGCTCGAGGCCCTGTCCGACGCCGAGCCGCGGTTGTCGCGACAGTCGATCGCGCACGCGCGACGCCTCGTGATCGGCGCGCTCGAGGCCGCCCTCGACGCCGGCCGCATCTCGTCGAACCCCGCTCGCGGCGCGCGCATCCCGGTGCGCGACGAAGAGACCGTGGAGCGATGGACGTGGCTTCGCGTCGACGAGCTCTCGCGCATCTTCGCGCTGCCCGTGCACGACCACGACCCGCGATCGAAGAAGGGTCACCGAGTCGCAGGCACGATCACGAGCAAGCAACGCAGCGTGCTGATCGTCGCGACGTACACGGGCCTCCGCGCCGGCGAGCTGTGGGGCCTCCAGTGGCGCGACGTCATCCTCGACGAGGATCGCCCGCGTCTGATCGTGCGGCACTCGCGCGAGGACGCGACGAAGAGCGGGCGGATCCGCGAGGTGCCGCTGCTCGCGCCCGCTCGCGTCGCGCTCGAGGCGTGGCGCTCCCTCGCCCCCGGCGTCGGTGCTGCGCTCGTGTGGCCAGCGTTCGACGGCGCGTGTCACCGCGACGGCTACGACGCCGGATGGGCTCGTGTGAGGAAGCTCGCGAAGGTCGAGCGGCGCGTCCGATGGCATGACCTCCGGCACACGTGCGCGAGTCACCTCGTGCAGGGCACATGGGGCCGCGTGTGGTCGCTCGCGGAGGTCCGCGACGTGCTCGGACACAGCACGATCCGACAGACGGAGCGGTACGCCCACCTGTGTCCCGGAGGCCTGCACGACGCAGCTCGGGCGACGTCGGGGGAGATGCCCGCAGCTGGCCAACAGCTGGACAACATCCGCGAACTGCGCGCCCGTACAGTCGACGAAAAGCCCCAGAAATGAAGGCGATCCGCGATCGTCCCCGGCGCGGCTCGAACGCGCGACCGTCGGCTTAGAAGGCCGCTGCTCTATCCAACTGAGCTACGGGGACAGGCCTCGAAGAGGCGTTTGAGAATCGGGGTGGAGGGATTTGAACCCACGACGACGAGCACCCAAAGCTCGTGCACTACCAGGCTGTGCGACACCCCGTCGGGCCGGGCGACTGTAGCAAACGCGAGCGGATGCGCCCTTCGTCTCGAAGACGGAGCGAGACGCGCGAGGCGATGGATTCGGACGACAGACGATCGGACACCCACGTCGCGTCGACCAAACTTTGGGCAGAGCAGGTCCGCGGATCGGGCAACTTCGTCGCGGTCCACTGCCGCCTCGACGCCGCACCGCCTCTGGATCGCGGCGTTTTCCCTTGGAATCGGGAGAGGTACGAACACTGCACAGTGAGGCGCATGCTCCGCGCCCGCGCCGTCCTCCCTCTCCTCCTTCTCCTCTCTCTCTCTGCCTGCGCCGACGTCTCGGGTCGCGGCGAGGAAGGTGGCGACGGCGAGCTCGCGTACAGCGAGGTCGACGACGGCCAGGCGCTGACGGCGGGATCGGTCGAGGAGGCGATGCGCACGCGCTGCTCGACAGCGTCGGTTCGTGGCCTCTCGCTGCAGCTCGTCGGCGAGCTCAACGCGATGCGGCCTGGTCGCATGGAGCGCATCGACGACATCGCGAACGTCTCGCTCGGCTCGGCAGTGATCCCGTACCTCCAGGGCCCCGCGGCGCGCGCGCTACGTCGCGCGGCGGCGCGTCGCTCGAGTGAGATGACGATCAACTCTGCGCTCCGCACGCTGCCGCAGCAGTTCCTGCTCTATCAGTGGTATGCGACCGGCCGCTGCAGCATCGGCCTCGCGGCGCGCCCCGGTCGCTCGAACCACGAGACGGGCACGGCCCTCGACATCGACAGCCAAGCGTCGTGGCGCAGCGCGATGCAGTCCGAGAGCTTCCGCTGGCTCGGCAGCTCGGATCCCGTGCACTTCGACTACACCGGCAGCGGCACCGAGAACCTCGCGTCGCTCTCGACGCTCGCGTTCCAGCGCTTGTGGAACCGGAACAACCCGAGCGATCGCATCGCAGAGGACGGCGCGTACGGCCCCGCGACGGAGTCGCGTCTTCGCCGCGCGCCGGCGAATGGCTTCGCGATCGGTCCGGTGGGCGACAGCCCCGCGGACGACGGCTCCTCGATGGACGATCCCGCGACCGGCACTTCCTCTCTCTCGGTGGCGTGGACCCGCGCGTCGAGCGGCGCCTACACGTTCACCACGACGGCCCCCTCGAGCGTGGCGCGCATCGAGTACTGGACCGACGGCCGCAACCGCATCGCGACGGTGCAGCGCACGGCGAGCGCGACGTTCTCGGCCACCTACACGTTCTCGAGCGCGGTGACGGAGCGTCTCTTCGAGGCGCGCGGCTTCGACGCGAGCGGCGCGCAGATCGCGGTCGGCATCGGCCTCATCGACACGGTCAGCGGCACCGCGGTCTTCATCCGTCAGGTGGGCGAGGCGAGCTACGAGATCGGCCTCGAGCGCGCACCCTCGGGCGTTGCATCGATCGAGGTGGATGCGGACGCGTTCGCGGTGACGGATGAGACGAGCGGCGTCGCGCGCTCGCGTCGCCTCGCGGTGCGCAGCCGCTTCACGCTGCTCGGCGAGCGTCAGCTCACGATCCGCACGTACGACGCTTCCGGCGCGCTGCGCGGGACGCTGCGGCGCACCTTCACGCTGCGCTGACGCGTCGTCTCCCACCGCGCAGCGCGAGCGCGAGCGCGAGGACCGAGGAGAGGAAGAGACCGAGGGGCGAGCCCGAACGTGTCGTGGCCCGGCAGCCGCAAGTCGTGGGCTCCATCGTCGGCGGCATCTCGGACACCGGCACGGCGCAGAAGGGACCGTCCTCGAAGCGACGGCACGTGAGGCCCGCGCGACAGGGCACGCGTGGATCGCACGGCACTGCGCACGCGCCTTCGATGCACGCCCCCGATGCGCACGCCCCGTCGTCGCTGCACGCGGCGCCCGCCGCCGAGAGCGTGGGCACGCAGCGCGGGGGCGTGCTCGTCGCATCGCAGCGAGCGATCCCATCGCAGTCCGCGTCGGTGTCGCAGTCCACCGTGCAGTAGGTCGCGCCGGGATCACCCACGCACGTCGCAGCCCGGATGCAGTCGGCCCCGTCGCGACAAGGGTCGAGCAACGCACCGCGCGGGCCCGGTGCGCACAGCGCGTCCTCGCAGCGGAAGCTCGTCGTGGGACAGCCACCATCGTTGTCGCAGGCCTGCGTGCACACGGTGCGCGTGCCCGAGCCGTCCACGATCGCGCAGAGCCCCGAGGCACACTGGCTCGCGTCGTCGCACACCTCGCCGAGCCCGCGTCCCGTCGGCAGCGAGCCTGCGCCCACGCAGAAGCCGCACGCGTCCGCACCCGTGCTGCCCACGAGCGCCGAGCACGCCTCGCCGAGCGGGCACGTGCCGGAGCCCGACACGCACGGCGTGGTGCAGATGCTCGAGCCACCCAGTGCAGTGCAGCGAAGCGACGCGCAGTCGGTGTCGGCCGTACACGCCGCGCCGTTCTGGAGGGCGCCCGGGCCTCCAGGCGCGCAGTAGCCATCACAGCCCGCGACCGACCGACAGTAGAGCCCCTCGAGCTCGAGCCGCCCGAGGCCGAGGGGACGTGCGAGCGAGTCACAGCCGCTCGGTCGCGTCGCGTCGCACGCGATCGTGCAGCGGCGGTCGCCGCCGCCGAGATCGACGCAGCGCACGGGCTCGGGATCCGTGGCGACGGCGGCCCCTTCGGGCATCGGACCGAACGCGCACTGATCGTCCGACGTGCACGTCTCCCCGAGCGCCAGGCAGTCTTCGTCGACGTCACCGTCGCAGTCGTCGTCGAGCGAGTTGCAGAGCTCTTCGCGAGGCTCGTCCGAGGGCGGGCACTCGCCGGCGCGGAGCAGGCCGAGATCGATCAACGGAAGCTGCACGTCGACGCGGTTCCAGTAGTCGGCGTCGGAGGGACAGTCTCCCACCTCGCTCGCGATCGAGTAGACGCCGAACGACGCGACGCCCGCGACCTCGCGCACGCCCGCGTTCTCGACGAGCAGCGGCCCACCGGAGTCGCCCTGGCAGATGGTCTCGATCGCCTCGATCAGCTGAGGCGTCATCGCCGAGATGGTGGTGTCCTGTCGGTTCTTCAGCCCGCTCGTGCCAGCGCGCGTGTTGCCGAACCCGATCGCGACAGCGGGAGAGCCGACGAGCGCGTCCTCGTCCTCGCGACGGACGGGGATCGGCGTCACGTCCGTCACCCGCTCACGCAGCACGAGCAGCGCGATGTCGGTGCCCGTCGCCCCCGCGACGGGGTTCGAGCCGCTCGACAGCCGGAGGGGGCCTGGCGTCGTCATGATCTCGCGGACCCCGATGCTGCGCGTGCCGGCGAAGACGCGATCGCCGATCCCGACCGTGAGCAGCCCAGGCGGGAGCGGCACCGTCGCGCGCTCCGGCATGATGCAGTGCTTGGCCGTGAGCACGAGCTGCGGGGCGATCAGCGTGCCCGTGCAGAGGCCGGTCACGCCCATGAGCGCGACCACCGCGGGCTCGCCCGTCTCCCGCATGCCGTCGACGATCGGCGCCTCGACGACACGATCGTCGGGCCACGCGTCGACGGGGGCACAGCCTGTCGTGCTCGCGATCGAAGCGCCGAGCGCGAGCGCGGTGAGCGAGGTGGCGCGGGTGATCATGGCGCGGACTCTACCCTGCACGGAGGGCGTCCCTGGGTGCGGTCCGTGCGCCTTCTCGCGCCCCGAACGCGTCCCGTGAGCGGCACGAACTCGCTACCATGCGCGTCGCATGGCTCGCTCGATCCGCGCGCTCGCCGCGCCTCCGCTCCTCCTCTTGCTCGCGCTCGGGTCGCTCGCTCGCGCGCAGGAGCCCGCCGCCGAGGACGCTGGCGTCGACGCGCCCGAGACGCCCCTCGAGCAGGTCGAGGCCGCGGTCGTGGAGGCGACGACCGACGACGACGCGGCGGCCGAGCCCGCGGTCGACGAGGAGTCGCGCGACGCTGCGCGCGATCAGCTGCGCGC
>JAFLCL010000193.1 GCA_017303575.1 Deltaproteobacteria bacterium | reverse complement strand
GCTCGCCGAGCCGCTCGTGTCGACGCCGGGCTCGCTCGGCGTGCTCGGTGACGCAGGCCCGACCTGCTCACGCAGCCGTGCGACCCGCGCCTCGAGGCCGGACAAGGTGGCCATGAGCAGTGCGGCGCGGGCGCGGAGATCGGCTGCGGCGGCCATCGCGGCCGTCTGATCATCGGAGAGCTCCGACGACACGCCATGCGCGAGTCGGAACGCATCGTAGGCAGACTGCGCGCGAGACTGCTCTTCCTGCGCGGCCGTGATGCGCTCGTCGAGCGTGGCCATCGCCTCGCTGATCGAGGCGCGGCGGATCTCGACCTGGTGCTCGAGGAAGACGTCGACGAGCGTGTTGGCGAAGCGGGCGGCGTCCTCGGGTGAGTCGCCAGTCGCCGTGATCGAGAGCAGTCCGGCCTGATCGTCGAGGAGCTGCGAGAAGCGCGTCTGGATCACGGCGTTGGGCACCGGCGTGAGGTCCATGCGTCGCTTGAGCTCTTCGATCACCACCTCACGTCGCAGCGCATCGACGAGCGGCGGCAGCTCGCGTCGGATGTCGGGCGGCACCGAGGGATCGAGCGGCTCGGCGCCTTCGTATCGGATCGAGGTGTTGGTCTCGAAGGTGTGGCGGATGCCGAACTTCGCGCCGACCACGCCGAGCACCAGGCCGAGCGTCGCGGCGCCCAGCAGCCACCAGCGACCACGTCCGATCACGGCCAGCACGCGCCGGGGCTCGATCGGACGTCCGGGTCGCGAGGGACCGGACGTCTCGTCGCTGTCGGCGGGTGCGTCGTTCTTGCGGGCCATGCGATCCCCGCATGCCGGGGCGCCGGACTATGAACGCGCGCGGTAGGTGAGGCCAGGAGCCAAGTCAGCGACGACGGACGTTCGCCCGCTGCTGCATGGCCGCGCGTCGCGCCGCCGCGCGGTCGGCGCTCTCCTCGAGACCCTTGTCTGCCTCGCCATCGCCCGCGCCACCCAAGAAGCCTGCCAGGCCGGCGATGGTGGGGAAGCGGAAGATGTCGGTGATGGAGAGCGGCTTGCCCGTCGCGGCCTTGATCTCGCGGTGCGCCTGTACGGCGAGCAGCGAGTGGCCACCGAGCTCGAAGAAGTTGTCCTCGGTGCCCACCTTCGCGAGCCCGAGGATGCGCTTCCACACGTCGGCGATCTGCTTCTCGACGTCGTTCGACGCCTCGACGTGCTCCCTGCTGCGGCTCGCGCGCCCTTGCGACGCGTCGGGACGCGGGAGGGCCTTGCGGTCGATCTTCGCGTTCGGCGTGAGCGGGAGCTTCGCGAGCTCGACGAGGTGCGAGGGCACCATGAACTCCGGAAGGGCAGTCGCGAGCGCCTTCGCGAGCGCCTGCGGCTCGACCGACGCGTCCGGCTGAACCGTGAAGTAGCCGACGAGGCGCTTGTCGCCCGGCGTGTCCTCGCGCGCGATCACGACCGCCTCGCGCACGCCCTCGAAGCCGGCCATGCGCGCCTCGATCTCACCGAGCTCGATGCGGTAGCCGCGGATCTTCACCTGGTGATCGACGCGGCCGAGGAACTCGATGCGCCCCTCCTGCGACCAGCGCACGAGATCGCCCGTGCGGTACATCCGCGCGTCCTTCGTTCCCGCGAAGGGATCGGCCACGAAGCGCTCGGCCGTCAGCTCGGGCCGCTCGAAGTAGCCGCGCGCGACGCCGAGGCCGCCGATGTAGAGCTCGCCCGGTGCGCCGAGCGGCACCGGCTCGCGGTGCGCGTCGAGCACGTACATCGTCTGGTTCGCCATGGGGCGACCGATGCCCACCGTGCCCTCGACGGGCTTGGCGAGCTCGGTCGAGGACCAGATCGTCGTCTCCGTCGGGCCGTACATGTTCGTGACGCTCGCGCGCGTGACCTTGCCGAGATCCGCGACGAGCGCGCCCGGCAGTGCCTCGCCGCCGACGAAGAGGTGCTTCACGCGACCGAGCGCGAGCCGCGCCTCGTCGTTCATCAAGAGCATGCGCGCCATCGACGGCGTGCACTGGAGGTGCGTGACCTGCCAGCGCTCGATCTGCGCGCTGATCGAGTAGTCGTCAGCCTCGGCCTTCGCGCGCGGCTGCGCGGCCTCACGAAGACGGTTCAGGTGCTCGAGGTGAGCGAGCACCGTCTCGCTGTCGATGCCGTAGTCGATCAAGCAGCCGATCTCGTCCACGCCGATCGCCTTGCAACGCTCGACCATCTTCATCGCGCTCTCGGGCGTGCCGAAGAGGCCGGCGCCCTCGTAGTAGCGCTCGAACGCGTGATCGAGCAGCGCCTCGGCGTCCTCCGCGGAGAGGCTCGAGAAGTTGTCGTCGAAGCTCGCGCCTTCCTTCGCGTGCTGCTTGAACGCAGGGAAGCTCCACGCGTGCTGCGCGATGAGGTTCATCGCCGTTCGGAGGTACGCCTTCATCGGCTCGCGCGCGGTCTCCTTCACAGTGCGCTCGTCACCGCCCACGAAGGTGTGGAGCATCAGCGTGACGTGGCCCTCGCCCGCGTGGCCGCACTCCTTCCAGACCTTGCGGTAGAGCGCGACCTTCTCCTTCACCTCGTCGGTGGTCTGACCGAGGAGGTGCGTGAGCAGGCCCGCGCCCGCGCGCGCGGCGGCGGCGAACGTGTCGGGGTTGCCGGCGGCCGTGAGCCAGATCGGCAGCTCCTTCTGCACGGGGCGCGGCAGTGTCCGGACCGCGACCTTGCCCTTGGGCCCGTCGAACTCGATCGTCTCGCCGCGCCAGAGCTTGCGCACCGTCTCGACGTCGCGGAGCAGCACCTGCTTGGCGTTCGCGAAATTCTCGGGCCGGAGCGCGAAGTCGTTGGGGTGCCAGCCGCTCGCGAACGAGATGCCGACGCGACCGTTCGAGAGGTTGTCGACGAGGCCCCACTCCTCCGCGACGCGCGCCGGGTGATGGAGCGGCAGCACGCACGAGCCGGCGCGGATCTTCACGTGCTGCGTGATCGCCGCCACGGCCGCGCTGGCGACGGACGGATTGGGATAGAGGCCGCCGAACGCGCCGAAGTGACGCTCGGGCGTCCACACGGCCTCGAAGCCGTGTGTGTCCGCGAAGCGCGCGCCCTCGAGCAGGAGGCGGTACTTGCCCGCGTTCTTCTCGCCCTCGTCGCTCGCGAAGTAGAAGAGCGAGAAGCCGATCGCGCGATCGTTCGTCGAGCTCGCGCTCGAGACGAGCGCACGATCCTCGTCGCTCGAGAGCACGACGGTGAAGCCGCGCGCCAGCGTGTAGAAGAGCTCGAGCACGCTGATGTCGAAGCTCAGGCTCGTCACCGCGAGCCACGTGCCCGCGGGCTGGTGCGGCACCACGGGATCCATGCCGACGAAGAAATTCGCGACGTTGCCGTGCTCGACCATCACGCCCTTGGGCTTGCCGGTCGAGCCCGAGGTGTAGATCACATAGGCGAGGTTCGAGGGCGTGACGCTCACGCTCGGGCGCGCATCGCTGCGCGCACCAATCGACGGCGCGTCGGTGTCGAGGCGCACGGGCGTCGCGCGCGATCCTGCGGGCAGCGCGTCCGCGAGCGCGGCGTGCGTGACCACGACCTTGCTGCCGCTGTCCTCGAGGTAGAGCGCGATGCGATCGGCGGGGTAGCTCGGATCGATCGGCACGTACGCGCCGCCCGCCTTGTGGATGCCGAGCGCGCCGATGACGAGATCGGGGCCACGCCGTACGTGGAGCGCCACCGGCACCTCGGGCCCCACGCCCATCGCGATCAGGTGGTGCGCGAGCTGGTTGGCCTTCGCGTCGAGCTCTCGGTACGTGAGCTTCCGATCCTCGAACACGATCGCGGTCGCGTCCGGTGTGCGATCGACCTGACGCTCGAAGAGCTCGTGCACGCAGCGCGGGGTGAGCTCCGTCGTCGTCGCGTTCCACTGACGAAGCATGCGATCGCGCTCGTCCGCGCTGAGCAGAGGCAGGCGCGCGACCTCCGTCGCCGGTGCGCTCGTCGCTGCGCTGAGGAGCACGCCGAGGCGCGCGACCATGCGCTCGATCTCGCCCGACGCGATGCGCGCTGCGTCGCAGACGAGCACGGCCTCGCCCGACGAGGGCGCATACGCGAGCGTGACGCCGGCGTTCGCGAGCGCGCTGGCCTCGCCGATCGAAGAGACCTCGCTGATCACGACGTCCCAGCGCGGACGGATCGCGCCCGGTACACGCGCGTAGAGATCGCGTCGGTGACTGGTCTTGGCGTCGATGCGGGCGCGCTCGCTCGAGATGGACGCGCGCAGCGCCTCGAAGCGCGCGCCTTCCTTCACGTCCACGCGCAGCGGCACCACGTCGACGACGAGGCTCGTCTCGCTCACTCCGCCCGCAGGGGCGGTGCTGGCGGCGATGGAAGGCCCGCGGTAGCCGACGTCGAAGATCGGCTGACCCGTCACGCGTGACAGCCATGCCGCGGCCGCGGCGACGACGTCGTCGCTGCTCGTGCCGGCCGGCAACGAGAGCGGCGCGCGCACCCAGCTCGGCGGGCGCGTGACGCTGCGATCGATCGCCGGAAGCTCGACGGGCACGAGCTGCGTGAGCCTCGGTCCCCAGAACGACTCGCTCTTCGCGAGCGCTGCGTCGAGCGCGGTCAGCTGCTTCACGCGATCCGCATCGGGGCTCGCGAGCACCGCGCCGCGGACCACGCCGATCGCCGCGAGCTGCTCGGGCGTGCGCAACGTGCCTTCGCGGCAGAGCGCGCGCGCGAAGCGCAGCGATCCCTTGCCGGTGGCGACCTCGAGCGAGCCGTCGTCACCCACCGCGATCACGGTGCCCGCGGCCTCGCTCACGTCGGACGCGCCCTCGCGCACCTCGGGCAGGAGGACAACCTCGGCGCTCGGACCGCTGCTGCTCACGAAGCTCTTGGCGATGCCGAGCGGGTTCGTGTAGCGAGGACCGAAGTCGAGCGCGCGCACGAGCGCCGAGATCTCGGTCGATGGCTTGTTCCAGTCGATGACCGCGCCGCCCGCGGGACGATCGAACCGACCGAAGTAGGTCCGCTGCGTGAGGTCCTGCTTCGATCGCGCGAAGCTGCCGTCGACGAGCTTGGGCACGAGTCGTCCGAACGACTCGATCGCGGCCTCCCAGCAGCGCGTGTTGGCGACGACCGACGTGTCGCTCGGTCCCAGCGCGAAGCGCTCGCTCTCGAGCACGTCGCCCTCGTCGACGCCGCCCTCGATGAGGTGCCACGAGATGCCGTGCTCGGTCTCGCCGTTCAGGATCGCCCACGAGGGGGCGTTGAGGCCCGCATAGCGGGGGAGAGGGCCGTCGTGGAAATTCACGCTGCCCTTCGTCGGCAGCGCGAGCACGTCGTCGGGGATGATCGAGAGGTTCGCGATCGAGAAGAGCCACTCGAAGGGCTCGGCGTCCTCCCGGATGCGATCGCGCAGGCTGGGGCTCTCGGCCTTGCTGGCCGGCGGCGTGATGACGCGGATGCCTCTCTTCTTGGCCCATCCAGCGATGCCCTCGTCGCGCGTGATGACGCCACGCACCGCGTTGCCCTGCGCGAGCAGCACCTCCGCGCACTGCACGGCGAGCGACTCGTTCCCCATGACGTAGCAGGCGAAGACCATTCTGTTTCTCTCCGTTCGCGCCAGCCGCGCGAGGCGATGGATTCGTCGTGCGAGGCGCTACGGCGCGGCGGCCGACGACGTGATGAGGGTCGGGATCGCGACGATCGCGCCCGTGGTCGCGAGCGAGAGGAACGCGCTGATCGACGTCATCACGTCGCGCAGATCCGCGTGCCCTGCGCTCGCGACGTAGACGATGTCGCCGGGCGCCAGCACCACGTCGGGCGCGCGACCATCGACGATGTCGGCGACGCTGGCCTGGTACACGCGCGGATGCTCCGAGTCGCCTCGGATCACGCGAACGTCGCCCCAGTTGCCGTCCCGCGTGAGGCCGCCCGCGAGCGCGAGCGACTGCGTGATCCGCATGCCTGGACGGTGCGGCATCACCTGCGACGTCGTCACCTGTCCGAGCACCGTCACGAGGCGCTGCAGATCGGCGGGCACGTAGAGCACGTCGCCCGGCCGCACGCGCACGTTGTGGCGAGGATCGCCATTGAGCGCGAGCGTGACCGAGACGGGCATCGTCTCGCCGCGGCGCACGAGGCGCGCGCCACCCAGGTCCGCGCCCGAGAAGCCCACGTTCTCTTCCTCGTTGCGCGCCGGACCGCCTGCCTCGGCGAGGAGATCCGTGAGGCGCATGCCCGGCGTCACTGCGAAGCGACCCGGCTCCTGCACCGCGCCGATCACGGTCGCGACGTGGCCGCGCGCGTCGGCGAGCAAGATGCTCACGCGCACGGTCCGGTCGTACTGTCGAAGGGCCGTCTCGAGCCGCTGCTCGGCTTGCGTGAGCGGCATCCCGCCGACCTCGACGTCGCCCGCCAGAGGCACGTGCACCACGCCTCGTTCGTCGACGACGAGGTTGGGCTGCTCTTCGCGCTCGGCCGACTGGAGCACGAGCGTGATCACATCGCCTGGCTCGAGGGACAGGGCCGAAGGCGCGTCGTCGTCGATGCCGGAGGGCACCACGGACTGCGCCTGACCGAAGGCATCTCGTTCGCTCGGGAGCGTCGGAGCGCGAGGAAACGAGGGGGTGCAGGCGCTCAGCGCGACGATCGCGCAGGCCGTGAGGGAGAAGTGTCGCGCCACCGCGCCGCGATAGCTTCGGCAGGTCCGCGGTGCAAACGGGCACGTCCGCCGTCCGCGGTGCGGCCGCGTCCCGATCAGCGGCTGGCGTCGAGTCGCGCGCGCAGCGCGGCCAGGCTCGCGTCCCTGCGCGCGAGCACGTCACGCGCGGCCTCGATCGCGCCCACGTCACCCCGCGCCGCGAGCGCCTCGCAGCGGGCTGCGGCGTCCGCCATCGAGAGCGCGCCCACCTGACGCAGCACGCTCTTGATCCGGTGGGCGTGCGATCGCAGCGCCGGCAGATCACTGGCCACCAACGCCACCTCGAGCTCGGCGGCGCAGTGCGAGATCGAGGTCAGCGCCTCGGAGACGAGATCCCGCACGAGCTCGGTGTCGCCGTGCTTGCTCGCCTGCGCCGAGAGTCGATCGAGGATGCTGGGATCGAAGACGGGCGAGCCCATCGAGCGAAACGTGCCTCGCTCCCCGACCGTCCACAAGTCCGGCCGTGCCCACCCGTCGGATGACCATGCCACCCGACATTGGATTCGGCGGGCCCCGCGGCCTACAGTGCCGCGGCGTGAGAGAGCTCGAGGCGCAGGTCGAGGAGAAGCGGATCCGCTCGTTCGATGGCGCCGAGATCGCCTACCACGCGGTGGGGAAGGGCCCGCCGATCGTCCTCGTCAACGGGCTCGGGGGCAGCTGGAAGGCGTGGGCGCATCAGATCCGACGGTTCTCGGGGACGCACCGCTTCGTCAGCTGGGACTACCGCGGCATGTACCGCTCTCCCGTGCCGCGCGATCGCGACGAGCTCGCGGTGGCCCGCCACGCGCTCGACGGCCTCGCCGTGCTCGCCGCGGAAGGCATCACCGAGTGCGGTGCGTTCGGCTGGTCCATGGGCGTCCAGGTCACGCTCGAGATGGTGCGCCGCGCGCCGCGTCTGTTCTCGAGCCTGGTGTTGATCAACGGCGTCGCGGGCAGCCCGTTCAAGACGCTGGGCGGTGCGGCGGCGATCGGAGGCTGTGCGCCGCCGCTGCTCCGCACGCTGCAGGGCATGCCGGGGCTCGTGGCGGCGATCACCACGCGGGCCGTGCACTGGCCGGGGACCGTCGATCTCGCGATTCGTCTGGGCATCACGTCCCCGACGATCGATCGAGAGGTCTTCGGCGCGCTCGCGCGCTCGTTCGCGGATCTCGACATGCGCGTCTACACACGCATCCTCGAGCAGCTGGGCGAGCACGACGCGCACGACGTGCTGCCGCGTATCCGCGTTCCGGTGCTGATGATCGCGGGAGGTCGTGACCTGATGACGCCGCGCATCGCAGCCGAGCGCGTGGTGCGCGGGGTGGCGCAAGGCGAGCTCTTCGTCGTGCCCGACGGCACGCACTACCTCGCGGTGGAGTACCCGCAGCAGCTGAACGACCGCATCGCACGCTTCTTCGCCGAGCATGGTCTCGAGGCGACGTCGCGGAACGAGGTGAGCGCGTGAGCCGGTGGATCGTGCCGCTGGCGCTCGGGGGTATTCTGACGCTCTCGCCGCTCGTGATCGTCGGCTGCTCGGGCGAGGACGAGGTCGCGGCGCCGCGAGAGGATCTCGAGGCCGACGCGCGCGCGCTGGCGCTGGCGATGCTCGAGGATCCGGCGCGTCTTCCGCTCGAGGAGGTGGACGAAGCGTTCCGCGACGATCGTCCGGTGCTCGCCGCCGATCTGATCGCGCAGGGCGCGCGACCCGCGACCGAGCGGCAGATCGAGACCATCCGCGCGCTGACGATCACCAGCGCGGAGGGGCGACGCCTGCGCTCGCGCTGCGTGCGCCTCTACCGCGCGCGTGTCGAGGCGCTCGAGGGCATGCGCGAGGTGCTGTCGCGCGGCACCGGACAGGAAGACGAGGCGCTCGTGCGGGCGATGCACGCGGACGCCGAGGCGCAGGTCGCGCTCGTCGCGTTCCAAGAAGAGCTCGCGCGGCTGGCACCGATCGAAGGTGACGAGCGTCCTCCCCTCGAGCAGCGCGGCGCCCCGCCACGTCTGCCCAGTCGCGAAGAGGGCATGGCTGACGATCCGACGCCCGCGGAACGTCCCGAAGACCCCAACCCCGGCGCAGGCGAGCCGATCGCGCCGCCCGAGCCGGAGTAGGGCGTCGATGGTCGCGGCCCTGCGTGCACGCCCCGCGGTGCTGGTGATCGACAACTACGACTCGTTCACCTTCAACCTCGTGCAGCTCCTCGCGTCGCTCGTGCGCGAGGCGGGCCGAGGCGCGGACGAGGTCGTCGTCCTTCGCAACGACGCGCTCGAGCCCAGCGCCATCCTCTCGCTCGCGCCAGGCGCCCTCGTGCTCTCACCGGGGCCGGGCCTGCCGCGCGACGCGGGCGTGTGCCTCGAGCTCGTGCGCGAAGCGCCCGACGCGCTGCCGATCTTCGGCGTGTGCCTCGGCATGCAGATCCTCGCCGAGGCGCGTGGCGCGAAGCTGATGCGCGCGGGCATGATCCTGCACGGACGCACGAGCGTGTTGCGGCACGAGCACGTGGGCTGCCTCGAGCGCGTGCCGAGCGGCGCTCGCGTGATGCGGTACCACTCGTGGGCCGTCGATCCCGCCACGCTGCCCACCGACCTCCAGCCGACCGCGTGGGCCGAAGACGGAACGCTGATGGCGATGCGCGAGCGTGGTCGGCCCAGGGAGGCCGTGCAGTTCCACCCCGAGTCGTTCCTCACCGAACACGGCCGCGCGATGCTGTCGGCGCTGGTGGCGCAGGGAATTGCGCGGAGCTGATCGCTCGGCGCGGAACTCGCGCGCTCGGAGCCTCCGTCGTACAAAGGGCCGATGCAGACGGTCCTCGTGACCGGTGCCGCGGGCACCGTCGGGAACTACGCCGTGAGCCTGGCGGAGGCCGCGGGCTACCGCGTCATCGCGACCGACGTCTCGGCCAAGGGCATCGCGGTGCCGGTGCGAGGCGAGGTGCGCGCGGGCGATCTGCGCGACGCCGCGTTCGTGGAGCGTCTGGTGCGCGGCGTCGATCACGTGATCCACACGGCCGCGCTGCTCGACGTGGGGACGCCGTACGAGGCCCTCCGCGCCGTCAACACCGATGCCGTCGCGACGCTGTTCGATCTCGCCAGCGCCGCGGGCGCCAAGCGGTTCGTACACGTCTCGACCGCGATGCTCTATGCGCAGGGTCAGAAGGGCCCCATCGCCGAGGGCGCGCCCGTCCTGCCGCGCGGCCCTCACGGCCGCAGCAAGCGCGACGCGGAGCAACTCCTCGAGGAGCGCAAGGGCAAGGGCGCGCGCTGGACGATCGTGCGCGCCGCGCCGCTCTATGGCCGACGCGGCCGCCACCTCGCCGCCATCCTGCTCACCGTGGGCCCCGCACTGCGTCTCACCATGCCGGTGCTGCCGCGACCTGCGGGCGGCCCCGCACACAATTTCGTCCACGCCGAGGATGTCGCGCGCGCGCTGCTCCACGTGCTTCCGCGCGAAGAGACGGCGCACCGCATCTTCAACGTCGCCGACGACGACCCGCTCACGCTGGGCGATCGTGTCGCCGAGACCTTCCGGTCGTACGGCCTCCACACGCTCCCTGCCGGACAGCTGCCGCGCAGCGTGCTCGATCGCGTCGCGCACCTGTTCCAGGCACCGGGCGCGCACCAGAGCCTCGATCGCGGCCTCTTGGCTGCGTGGCGTCTCGTGGTGCTGCGACACGGCCTCAAGCCCGCGCTCCGCTCGCGTGTCGATCGCGAGGCCCTCACGCTGCTCTATGACGACCTCGTCCTCGACACCACGGCGCTGCGCGAGACGGGCTGGTCGCCGCGCTTCCCGCGCTTCACCGAGGGCTGGCGTCAGGTCCTTCGCTGGTACCAGGCCGAACGCTGGGCCCCACGCTATGGCTGAACGCGCTATCCCTCGTCGGTCATGAGCATGCAGGGCTCTCTACGCCGCGAGCTTCGCGCCGTCCTCAAGCAGGGCGAGCTCATCGTGCGCGCGGCGAGGCCGGAGGGCGACGGTGCGGGAGCGAGCCTGGGCCGCGGCGAGCGTCTCGTCGTGTTCGTGCATGGCTTCATGGCACGCGGTCCCGTGTGGGGGCCGATGCGCGAGGCCGTCGTCGCCGCGCACGACGTCGAGACGATCGATCTCAGCTATGGGCCGCTCGAGAGCTTCGAGGCCGTGTGTGATCGCGTGCGACGGATCGTCGAGCGCTTGCACGCCGACCGCCCCGTGACCCTCGTGGGTCACTCGCTCGGAGGGCTCGTCTCGCGACGCATCGTGCAGACCGACGACGCTGTGGGTGGGCGCATCGATCGCCTCGTCACGCTCGCGAGCCCGCACGAGGGTACGCGCGCTGCGCGCCTGCCCGCGGGCCCGCTGGTCGCCGCGATTCGCCCAGGATCGTCGGTGATCCAAGCGCTCGAGCGCGATCGACACCTGCTCGAGCGTGTTCACCGCGTCGCCGTCGTCGCCTCGCGCGATCGCATGATCACGCCGCCGTCCTCCGCCGCGCAGCTGCCTGGCGCCGAGGTCGTGTGGCTCGACGTCGGGCACAACGAGATCCTGTTCGATGCGGACGCGATCGCGCTCGTGAAGCGCCACGTCGCCTGATCTGGGCCGACGCAGCGCCGTCAGGTCAGCGGCGCGTCCCCGGACGGCGGATCGAAGATGCGAGGGTCGCTCGTGCGCAGCGTGACCTCGTGCGGGATGCGAACCCGGAAGATGCTGCCGCGCGGCTCGTTCGGGAGCGCGACGATCTCGCCTTGGTGTGCGTCCACGATCTGCTTGGTCAGCGCGAGGCCGAGGCCCAGTCCGCGTCGGCGACGGGTGAAGAACATGTCGAAGAGACGCTCGCGATCAGCCTCGGCGACACCAGGACCTTCGTCCGACACCTCGAGCACCAACGCCTGCTCGTCGCGCGACACGCGCACACGCACGCTGCCCTTGGGGGGCGAGAACTGAATCGCGTTGCGCACGAGGTTCCAGAGCACCTGTCGGATCTGCTGCGGGTCGACCACGCCGGTCACGCGCTCGTCGGGCACGACCTCGAGCTCGACCGACACGTCGCTCGCGCCGCGCCGCGCGAGCTCGATCACCTCGCGCGCGATGGGACCGAGCGGCACCTGGACGCGCTCCGCCGGCCCCGCGCGGCCGACCTCCAGCATCGTCGTCACGAGCTCGTTGAGGCGGTCCGTCTCCTTCAGCACGGAGTCGAGCAGGGTGCGATCTTCTTCGTCGAGGGCAGCTCCGTCTCGCACCAGCTCCACCGATCCCGAGATCGATCCGAGCGGGTTCCGGATCTCGTGCGCGAGGCCCGCGGCGAGCGAGCCCAGCACCGCGAGACGATCCGCGCGCTCGGCCTTGCGCCGCAGGCCCATCAGCTCCGTGAGGTCCTGAAAAATCAGCAGCGAGCCTTGCTCGGTTCCGTCCGCGGAGCGCAGCGGCGCGCGCGTGTAGCCCACGGGAAAGGTGGTCGCGTCCTGCCGACGGCCGAGCCCCTCGCGCCGATCGGTCTTGGAGCTCGAGACGTCGAAGTAGCGCGTGATGGGCTGCTCGATCAGCGCGTCCACGTCGTCGGCGCCGAGGATCGTGGCGGCCGCGGGGTTGGCGCTCATCACACGATCGGCGGCGTCCAGCGTGAGGAGGCCCGACGCGAGCGAGCGCACGACGTCCTCGTTGAGCTGCGCGTAGCCCGCCGCGCTACGCGCCACCCGCGCGAGCTCGGTGCGGGTCTGCTGCAGGCGATCGCCCAGCGTCGCCGCGAGCCCTCCGACGACGACGAGGCCCACGAGGTTGCGCAGGAGCGCCGTCGCGAGATCGGCCCCTGCGGGCGCGTAGCTCTCGGGAGGCTGATCGGGCGGACCGGGAAGCCCGCCGTTCGCGAGACCGAGCGCGATGCTGCCGTAGAGCACGAGCGTCACGCCGGCGACGAACGTCGCGCTCCGACCCGAGCCCACGAGCGCTGTCGCGAGCACGCTCGCGCCGAAGAGGAACGCGAACCCGCTCTGCGCGCCGCCCGTGAGGTAGACGAGCCCGCTCGTGAGCACGAGGTCGGTGCCGATCTGCATGGCCGCGAGGCGCGCGAGCCGCGTCTGGGTGCGCGTGATCGCGACCGCATTGGCGGCGCTCGCCGCGTACGCCGCGACGATGAGGCCGTAGACCGCCTGCGACGTGAAGCCGTGCGCGGCGAGGTTCGCGAACAGCAGCGTTCCGCCCAGCACGATGGTGGCGAGCACGAGCCGCCCCAGCAGCGCCAACTGCAGGCGTCCCGCGAGGATCGCGTCGTCGGATCCTCGCTCGGACGAACGTGCCGCGCTCACTCGGCCTTGATGCGACCCGCGATGTCGAAGATGGGCATGTACATCGCGATCAGCATGAAGCCGACGATGCCACCGATGACGACCATCATGATCGGCTCGAGCAGCGAGGTCAGCGCGGCGACCGCGACGTCGACCTCTTCCTCGTAGAAGTCTGCGATCTTGTTGAGCATCTGATCGAGCGCGCCGGTCTGCTCACCGACACCGATCATCTGCACGACCATCGCAGGGAAGACCTTCGTCTCCATCAACGGCTCGGCCATCGACTTGCCCTCTCGGATGCGATCCGAGGTCATCTTGATGCCCTTCTCGATGATGACGTTGCCCGATGCCTTGCCGACGATGTCGAGCGCGTCGAGGATCGCGACGCCCGACGCCAGCAGGGTGCCCAGCGTGCGCGTGAAGCGCGCGACCGCGATCTTGCGCATCACGGGCCCGATCAGCGGGACCTGCAACAGCGCACGATCCCAGAACTCACGGCCCCATGGCTGACGGTAGGTCCACGGGATGCCGAACACAGCGCCGAGGAACAGCGCGAAGAAGATGTACCAATTGTTGAGGAAGCCCTCGGACAGGTTGATGACGAGCTGCGTCGGTCCAGGGAGCGAGTCTTCACCGCCGAAGTCGGCGAACATCGCTTGGAACGCCGGGATGACCCACGTGAGGAGGACGACGACGACGCCGATGGCGATCGCGAGCGTCGCGAGCGGGTAGACGAGGGCGCCGCGGACCTGACGCTTCAGCTTCACGCGCTTCTCGATGTAGACCGCGAGGCGCTGGAGGATCGTGTCGAGGATGCCGCCGATCTCACCGGCGCGGACGAGGTTCACGAAGAGGTCGTCGAAGATCTTCGGGTGCTTCGCGAGCGAGTCCGAGAACGTCGCGCCCTGCTCGACGTTGTTCTTGATGTCCTTGAGGATCCGGTTGAACGCCTTGTTCTCGCCCTGCTGCGAGAGGATGTCGAGGCACTGCACGAGGGGCAGGCCAGCGTCGATCATCGTGGCGAACTGACGGATGAAGATGACGAGCTCGGCCTCGGTGACCGGCGAGCCGAAGGAGATGTTGATCTCCTTCGGCTTCTTCTTGACCTTCGTTGGGGTGAGGTTCTGCTGCTTGAGACGATCGTTGACGGCGGCCTCGGAGGACGCCTCCATGATGCCTTTGCGAACTTCACCGGCGCGGCCTTTGGCCTCCCAGACCCACTCCTGCATGGACGACCATCCTTGACCGAGTTTCGTCGGGCACTGCCCGCGAGGCGTGGCTCGCGCGGCTCAACGCTGACGTTCGAGAGACCAGAGCGTATCGAGAATGCGGTGATGCGGTCAAAAAGGGGCGCTCAGCGTCCCCCTTGCCGCCCCCCCGTGTAGGTAGGGCCCGCGGGGATCACGGGGGACTTGCCCTCGAGCATGTTCTGCAGCTCGGTGGGCTCGCCCGAGTACGCCATCGCGTCCTCGAGCGTGATCAGGCGGCGCTGGTAGAGCGAGTAGAGCGACTGGTTCATCGTCTGCATGCCGCTCTTGCCCTGGCCGATCTGCATCTGCGAGTAGATCTGGTGGACCTTGTCTTCGCGGATGAGGTTTCGGATGGCGGCGTTGGGGATCATGACCTCGGACGTCATCACCCGACCCGGGCCGTCCGCGCGGGGCATGAGCAACTGCGTCATCACGCCCTGGAGCACGAACGACAGCTGCGCACGGATCTGGCTCTGTTGGTGGGCCGGGAAGACGTCGATGATGCGGTTGATCGACGAGATGGCGCTGTTGGTGTGCAGCGTGCCGAAGACCAAGTGGCCCGTCTCGCTGATCGTGAGCGCTGCCTCGATCGTCTCGAGGTCGCGCATCTCGCCGACGAGCACCACGTCGGGGTCTTGTCGCAGGGCGTACTTCAGCGCGTCCTTGAAGGCCTTGGTGTCGGCGCCGACCTCGCGCTGGTTCACGACGCAGAGCTTGCTCTGGTGCTCGAACTCGATCGGGTCCTCGATCGTGATGATGTGCTGACGGGTCTCGCGGTTGATCTTGTCGATGACCGACGCGAGCGTGGTCGACTTGCCGGAGCCGGTGGGACCCGTGATGAGGACAAGGCCGCGAGGGAGCGCGGCGAGCTCCGCGATCACCGGCGGCAGGCCCAGCTCCTCGAAGCCCAGGATCTTGTGGGGGATCGCTCGGAACGCCGCGCCGACCGCGCCGCGCTGCATGAAGACGTTGCCGCGGAAGCGCGAGAGCCCGCGGATCGAGAACGAGAAGTCGCACTCCCAGTGCTTCTCGAACTTCACCTTCTGATCTTCGTTGAGCACCGAGTACACGAGCTGCTTCGTGTCTTCGGCGCGCAGGGGCGCCATCTTCAGCGGGACGAGGCTGCCGTCGATGCGGAACTGTGGCGGCGTGCCACGCGTGATGTGCAAGTCCGACGCGCCGCGCTCGATCATCGCGCGCAGCAGCTGGAGCAGCGTGACTTGCAGTGGGCCCTGGTGATCCGCGTCGCTCATGCGGACCAGGGTACTGCGCTCAGGACTCGGACCGCCACCTTCGCGAGAGCGCGACCTCGGCCTCGTAGCGAGCGATCTCCCTCGCCACCGTCGTCTCGCTCCAGCCCGCCTTCACGACGAAGCGGGCGGCGATCGTGGCCATCGCCGAGAGGCCCTGATCGGCCGCGCGGTAGAAGAGCTGGGTGCGTCGGACCTCGACGTCCGCCAGCGTCGCGGCGAGCTCGTGCTCGATCGCGAAGTCGACCTGCGCGACGATCTCGGGTCGCCCCGGCGAGAGCGGCGCGGCGAGCGAACGATCACGACGCGCGAGCGCGATCACCTGCGAGGCGCGCGTGCCGTAGGTGTCCGCCAGGAGCTGGATCGTGGCCTCCCCGAGCACGCCCTCCGCTTCGGTCGTGAGCTGCGCGACGAGCGCGGGCATGCCGCCCGCAGGGAAGTCGCGGCCACCCGGCAGGGGTGCGTGCTCGGTCCCAGCGCTGCGAAGATCAGGCGGCGCCACGCCGCGCAGGGCGAGTTGCTCGAGCGCCGCGTCGACGACGTGCGCGGCCATCGCGCGGTAGGTCGTGAGCTTGCCGCCCGCGACGGTGACGATGCCGTCGACGCTCGCCTCGATCCGCTCCTCGCGGCTCACCTTGGACTCGCTCACGTCGTCGCCCGGATCGATCAGCGGACGAAGGCCCGCCCACGTCGACACGACATCGCTCTCCACCACGCCACGGTCGGGGAAGTAGTGGTGCACGCAGCGGAGGAGGTAGCGCACGTCGTCGTGCGACGCGCAGACGTCCTCGACCTCACCTTCGTAGTCGGTGTCCGTCGTGCCCACGTAGGTGTGATCGCCCCACGGGATCACGAACAGGTATCGGTTGTCGTCGGGATGGAAGCACGCCACGCAGTGCGCCACGGGGAGGCGCTCGCGAGGCACCACGAGGTGCACGCCCTTGGTCGGACGCAGCCAGCGGGCGCCCGGCTTGCCCATGGCGAGCGTGCGATCCGTCCAGGGGCCCGTCGCGTTGACGACGACACCGGCGCGGATCTCGCGGGTGTCTCCGCCCAGCACGTCGCGCACGACGGCGCCGCGCACCAAGCCCCCCGCGCCGCGCACGAGCGACTCCACGCGCGTCCACGTCGCGAT
>JAFLCL010000192.1 GCA_017303575.1 Deltaproteobacteria bacterium | reverse complement strand
GCTCGAGGCCGCGGACATCGCGGCGGCCGAGGCCGAGGCAGGCGGAGATCTCGCGAAGGCCGCGCAGCTCCTCCGCGTCTCGCTGCGCGCGCTCAAGCTCCGCAAGCGCGAGCTCGAAGCTTGACCAGCACGCGTTGCCGCGAGCGAGGTCGCCCCGTATGGTCGCGCGCATGAGCTCTCCCGCCACGGACAAGAGCGCGGTCCTCGAGACGAACGAGGCGTTCTATGGCGAGCTTCGGCCGGGTGTGCAGGACTACTGGCGCAAGATGGCCGCCCCGCGTTTTCGCGTCGCGACGGTCCTGCGCGAGCTCGAGAAGGAGATGCCCAAGACGGTCGTCGATCTCGGGTGCGGCAACGGCGCGCTGTGCGAGGAGATCCACGCGCGCCTGCCGAGCGCCGAGGTGGCGGGCGTCGATCTCTCGGCCGCGCAGATCGCAGCGAACCAGAAGCGGCTTCCCTGGGGCACGTGGCTCGTCGCGGATCTGGGCGATGCGGCGACCCCGCCGCTCGGCCGTCGCTTCGACGCCGTCGTCACCTCCGAGGTGATCGAGCACGTCAACGATCCGCTGGGCTTCCTGAAGAGCGCGCGCGCGCTCGCGAACCGCGGCGCGATGCTCGTGCTCTCCACGCAGAGTGGAAAGGTGCAGGAGACGGAGAAGCGTGTGGGGCACCTCCAGCACTTCTCCACCGACGCCATGACGCGCCTCCTCACCGAGACCGGGTGGCGCCCTGAGCGCGTCTGGAACGCGGGCTATCCGTTCCACGATCTCTCGAAGTGGTACGCGAACCGCGACCCGGACGCGTCGATGGCGAGCTTCGCCGACAAGCCCTACGGCCCGAAGGAGAACGCGATCTGCGCGGCGCTGCGGCTCGCGTTCCGCTTCAACTCGTCCAAGCGTGGCGCGCAGCTCTTCGCCGTCGCCCGCGCGATCACGTGAGCGCGTGACGAGCGAGGCGAAGCCGCGGATTGCGATCCTCGGGGGCGGTCCCGCGGGCTCGGCGTTCGCGCTGTCCATGGTGTCGCGCGGCGTCGATCCGAAGGATCTCGTCGTGATCGACAAGGCGCGTTTTCCTCGCAAGAAGCTGTGTGGCGGCGGCGTGACCTTCCGCGGCACCGAGCTCTTGCGCGAGCTCGTCGGCAAGCCGGTCGGCGGCGGTGAGACCAAGGGCCTCGAGTTCCTCTCCAGCGTCGGTCGCTTCGAGGTGCGCGAGAAGGGCCCGCAGTGGATCCACGATCGCGCGGAGCTCGATCACCAACTGATCGAGGCGGTGCGCGCGCGTGGTGTGGCGATCCGCGAGGGCGAGACGGTCACGGCGATCGAGCCCGCGCACGACGCGATCGCGGTCACGACCAAGGGCACGAAGGAGCGCATCGAGCGCTTCGCGTGGGTCATCGGCGCCGACGGGGCGAATGGCCTCTCACGTCGCGCGAGCGGCCTGCGCGGCGGCATCGTGGGGCGGCTCGTCGAGGGGGTGTTCGAGGCCAAGGACGCGCGCGAGCAGGCCGACACGCTCTACTTCGACTTCGATCCGATCTGTGATCGCATCCCCGGCTACGCCTGGATCTTCCCCTATTTCGTGGGCGGTTCTCTCGTGGGGTGGAAGATCGGCGTGATGGACGGACGAGGCGTGGTGCCGGGCGAGACGCTCCGCGCCTGGACCCAGCGGTACGCCGAAGAGCGCGGCTACCGGCTCACGGAAGACAAGATCGCGGGCTTCCCCGAACGCTACTGGGACTGGCGCACGCGCGGTCACCGCGAGGGCCTGGTGCTGATCGGCGAGGCCTACGGGATCGACGCGCTGCTCGGCGAAGGCATCGCGCCCGCGATGTACTCGGCGGTGTACGCGGCGGAGCGCGTGAAGGAAGCGCTCGATCGCGGTGTCCGCACGATCGGCGCTTACGAGCGCGGCTTCGCGATGTCGGCGGAGGGGCGCAACCTCTGGTTCCAAGCGCGGCTCGCCGATCGCATCTACGGGCGACACCCCGAGCGTTGGCTGCGCGTGCTCTTCGGCATGGAGCACCTCAAGCGCCTCGCGGGAGCGGGCAACGACGCGTACGGGCGCCTCTTGGGCCACATGCCCGCGCTCGTCGCTCGGTACGCGCTCCAGGTCGTGCGTGAGGGGATCCCATCGGCCGCCCCCGTGGAACGACTCCCAGCGCCGCCGCGGGCCTGAAGGCACGGCATGTCGGGCCTGGGTGGCCGCTTCTCTGCTACACATCCGGCCCTCCTCCCGGCCACGCCCGTCGAACGACGCGTGGGGCCCGACCCGACCCGACGCTCGAGGATCCGATGCTTCGAAAGACGACCTTCTGGCTGACCACGATGGCTCCCGTTCTCGCGCTCATGTGCATCGGCGCGAGCTGCAGCGGTGGAGAGTCCGAAGGCAGCGGAGCGAGCGCGGGCTCGGGCAACGATCACCCCAGCGGGCAACAGCAAGCGGGGCAGCAGCCCGCCACGCGCACGAACATCGATCACATCGATGGCGTCGACGTCTCGGAGCTCACCTCCGCGGAGCGCCGCATCTTCGTCGACGTGGTGAACGATCAGCTGTCGCCCTGCGGTGAGCCGACGAGCGTCGCGCGCTGCGCACAGGAGACCCACTCGTGCCGCACCTGCGTGCCCGCCGCGCGCTACGTCGTCCGTCTGATCTCGGAGGGCTTCGAGCGCTCCGAGATCGAGGAGATGTACGGCGCGCGCTTCGGCCGCGACTCGCGGGTGGAGATCGACATCGAGAACCACCCGATGCGCGGCGCGCCGATGGGGCAGATCACCATCGTCGAGTTCAGCGACTTCGAGTGTCCGTACTGCGGTCGCGCGCACCCCATCATCCAGGAGGCCCTGCGCGAGTTCGAGGGGCAGGTTCGCGTGGTGTTCTTCAACTACCCGCTGCCCGGTCACCCGCACGCGATGCCCGCGGCGCGCGCGGCGGTCGCGGCCGGCAACCAGGGCAAGTTCTGGGAGATGCACGACATCCTCTTCGATCACCAGCAGGCGCTCGAAGAGGAGGACATCGACGGCTACGCGCGCGAGATCGGGCTCGACATGGAGCGCTTCCACGCGGACCTTCGCTCGCCGGAGACGCAACGCCGCGTCGAAGCGGATCGCGAGGTCGGTCACGGCGTGGACGTGCAGGGCACTCCGACGCTGTACATCAACGGGCGTCACTTCGCCGAAGCGCCGACGTCGCTCGCGGCCTACCTTCGCGAAGAGCTCGAGCAGTGAACGAGCGAGCGCGCTGCGCCGCGACACGGAGCTGAGCGCGTGCGCGTGGTCGAGTACCTCGGGATCGTCCTGGTCGTGATCGTCGGGTGCGGCGGGCGTGAGGAGCGGCTCTCCGACGGCGCCGAATCACGCACGAGCGGCAACGACCGTACGAGCGACCCGCAGGAAGATCGCGCGACCGTCCAGGATGGACGCGGCTCTCACGCTGCCTGCCCCGCAGCGTTCACGGACCGCGGTCCGAGCTGTCAGGGCGACGACGTCGTCTTCACCGAGTGCGCGTATGCCGAGGGCTCGTGCACTTGCGGTGAGCCGGCGTGGTGCGGGGGCGCGGCGCCGATTCCCCGGCCCCAGCAGTGGATCTGTCGGCCCCATCGCCCGACGTGCGCTCGGGACGGGTCACCGTGCGACACGGAAGGTGCCAGCTGCGCGCTCGACGACTGCGGCTTCGTGGGCGTGCGCTGCGTCGGGGGGACGTGGCAGTCGTACGACGGCCCCTATCCGCCGTGATCGCGGGCAGCGCGCTCAGACGGTGCGCAGGTGGACGGGCAGGCGGATGGCCGCTGCGGGCGCGACGACCTCGATCAGGTCACGACCGTCGTCCACGACGAGGACGCGCTCGGACGAAGTGAAGACGTTGATCTGATCCGCGAGCTCTTCTTCCCAGCTCATCGACACGTCGATCCACGACAGCTCGAGCGCACGACGCGTGGAGGGAAGCGGAGGCGGCAGACCGCGGAGGGAGCGCTCGATGTCGCGCAGCGCCGAGCCGGGCAGGTGGGTGAACTCGAGACCGAGCACGTCGAGATCGAGATCTGAGCGCAGCACACGCGTGACGCGCGCGAGCGCCTCGATGCTCGTGCTCATGCCCGGCGGCGTGAACCCCACCAAGAGGCCTTCGTTGCGGGCGATCGGCGCAGAGCTCGTCACGCACGCGCCGCGCGTGGAGAGATCGAGGATCTGCTCCTTGAACAGACCAGTCGAGGGCGACAGCACGTCGCAGGCGAGACCGACGGAGCGTCGAACGGACCGACGCGTCGAGGAGATCATCTCGAAGTGCATGCGCGAATCGTCGCGGTCGTGGCGGGCCGCGGCAAGAAACTGGTCGCGCGCTGGTCAGTTGCAGCGAAAGCCGCCGCCGAAGTTGCAGCGGAGCGAGCCCATGCAGTCGCCGATGCCACAGCAGGTCTCTCCGCTCAGGCCGCAGGGCTCGCAGATGCCCGACAGGTTGCACTGTGACCAGCGCTCGCACGGATCGAGCGTGCCCCGACATGGCCCGCCTCGGGTTCCCTCGGGCGGCCTGCATGTGTCACCGCTGCAAGTACCGGCACGGCAGGAGCCCGCGCAGCACGGCTGGCCGAGCTCGCCGCACGCAGCGCAACGGCCGCCATCGCAGGTGCCCGACTCGCACGAGCCATCGCCGCAGCAGGGCTCGTCGAGCCGACCACAGTGAACGCACCGCGGTGCGTCGCACACAGTCGTCGAGAAGCATCGCGACATCGAGCAGCAGGCACCGCCCTCCATCCCGCAACCAGGGGACTCGCAGATCCCCGACACGCAGCTCAGCCCACCGTTGCAAGCGGTACCGCAGCAGGCTTCGCCCACCTCGTCGCACAGACCGGCATCGGGTGAAGGAGGAGTGAACGCGTCGATCTCGGGCGCCACGAACGCGTCGGGGTCTTCCACGGGGACTGGGGCATCGGTGCCAGGCTCGACGAACGCGTCGAGGGGCGCGGCGTCCACGCCCGTCGGGGGCGGCGCGGTGAGCGCCCCGCGGTCGACCAAGCATCCCGCCGCCGTGAGCGCGCAGAACAGAAGACCAAGACCGGCCGAGAACCGAGACGAGCTCACGCCGACGAGGATACTCGCTCGAGTCAGGTGAGCGGAAGTCGGCCGGTCTCGTCGAGGACGTAGGCACCTTCGCGGTAGAGGCCGGGCACGGCCGATGCGCGCGTGTCCTCCACCTCGATCATCCACAGGCCCTCGCGACCGTCTTGCGTGGTGCTTCCCGCGCCGAGCAGCATCGGACCCACGTCGGGCACACGCACGGAGAAGCGACGATGCACGTGCCCGTGGATCAGGCATCCGCGGGGGATCGACGCGATCGTCTCGAGCAGCGCGTCCGCGTTCTCGAGGCCGTGCGTGATCGAGTCGGGGCGACCGTTCCAGAGGCGCGGCGCGTAGTGCGTCATCACGATCACGAAACGATCGCGCACCTCGGGATCGGTGATCGCTCGCCGAAGTCCGTCGATCTGCAGATCGGGGATGCGACCGCTCGAGCGCCAGGGCTCGGGGTTGGGGCGCGCGCTCGAGACGCCGATCACCGCGAGCGAGTCGCCGAACAGCCGCACGAAAGGGAACGGCCCATCGGTCGTGAGGTCGGGGCGATCACTCCGCATCCACTTCGCGAAGTGCTTCTCGAAGCGCTGCTCGCGCACCGAGTCACCGAGGTAGACGTCGTGGTTGCCCGGCACCGTCGCGAAGCCGAGCGGGCGATGCGTGAGCGGCTCGATCGAGCGCGCTGCGAGATCGAGCTCGGGCAGCGTGCCGAGGATGGTGTAATCGCCCGTGCAGAGCGCGAGATCCACGTGCTGCGCGTCTGCGAAGCGCGCGAGCGCGGCGAGCTTGTCCACCGCGTGCACGAAGTGCTTGCGACGTCGGAGCGCGTGGTTGAGACCGCCGATCGCGCGCTTGCCGAGCCACGTCGTCCACGGCAACGACGAGAGCGGCAGATCGACGTGGACGTCGCTGAAGTGGAGGACGCGGATCATGCGCTTCGTCAGTAGCACTGCATGAAGATCGCGTCGTCGAAGACGTAGAGCGAGCCAGAGTCGCCGAGGTTGAGATCGCCGATGCGCTCCGAGAGCTGCATCACGAAGCTCACGCCGCTCTCCTCCTCGTCCTGGATGAACATCGGCTGCCCGAGCACGTAGCCGGGGCGGTTGAACACGAGGCCGCGGATCTCCTTCAGCGCTGGAGCGTCGCTCGCGGCCTTGGCGTCGAAGATCGCGCTCGGCACGTCGAGGGGGACCACGCTGAGTGGCGTTCCATCGGTGGGCGGAGTCGCCGTCGCAGGGACGGCCACGAGGTGCCCGCGATCCCAGCCATCTCCGTCGCTGGGCGCGGGCGCGAAGAGCGCGAGCGCCCGCGCGCCCGGATGACGCGCGGCGAGCTCGGGGATCTCTTCCAGATCGATCGTCACGATGTGCTCGTCGTCCTCGCCGATGGGGGCTGCGCGCTGCTTCATCGCGAGCACCTCCCCGAGCGAGAAGATCTTGCCCGGCTCGAGCGCAGGCGGCTGGCCTGCGTGCGAGAGCCCGCTCGGGCCCTTGCCTCGGCTGCTCGAGAAGCTCGCGGCGCGACGCGCGGGTGCGTCTGTCTCGAGGTCGCGTCGCTCGAGGAGGTAGATGCGCTCCTTCGGCGCTCCGACGTTCGCGGCGAGGTACGCGGCGGCCAGACGCATGAGGCGCGCGAGATCGCTCTCCGTCGCGACGTTGGCCGCCGCGCGGAGGGCCTCGACGTCGGCGTGCCCGAACACGAACGCCAGCTGCTCGAACAGCTTCGCGTCGGGCGCGAGCTCGACGAGCGCCGCACGAAACGCCTGGAGGCCGTCGGGCAAGAGCGCCTGGAGGCCAGTCTGGAGCGTGTGCTTGTCGGCGACCTGGCCGTAGCGCTCCACCAGCTTGCGCGCGGCGCGCGCACGGAACGCGGGGTCGGTCACCGTCTGCACGCCGAGGAACGCGCGCTCGATCTGCTTGGTCTCCTCGAGCAGGCGCTCGAGGACCGCGACGCGTCGTGCCTCGGGCAGCGCGCGCAGCGTGTGCACCAAGATCACCTTCGCTTCCTCGCGCCAGTACGACTCTTCGGGCGCGCACGAGACGAACCGGTCGAGGCTCGCGTCGAACGTGCCGCCCGTCGCGCCGACGAAGCCGAGCGTGCCGCGCAGGCACTTCACCAGCGCGTCGCGACGCTTCTTGTCGTCGGGGCTCGTGTCGGGCGCGCTCTCGATCGCCTCGAGCAGCAGCGGGAGCGCGGGCGCGCCCAGCGCCGCGAACGCATCGGGATCCGCGATGCCCTGATCTGCGCGCTCCGCGACGAGCCTGCGCGCGATCGCTTCGTCGAAGTGCACCGCCAAGAACGGCAGCGCCTGCGAGTGGCCGTAGCTCCGCTCGAGGATCGGCTGCGTGAGCGCGAGCGTTCGTTCGCGCCCGAGGCCCTCGAGCGCACGACGGTACGCAGCGCGCATCACCTTGCTGCCGCGCCACGGCGCCACGCAGTACGCGAAGCCATCCCACTTCGGCTCTCGCTCGAGCCCTTCGGGGATGGGCAGGCCGCGTGCAGCGAGTCGCCCCAGACCGTGCACCAGCAGCTGCTCGCGCACGTACATGCCGGGGTAGTCCTCGCGGCCGATCGTGAGCGCGGCCTTCACGAGCGCCGCGGGATCGTCGTCGCGCTGCTCGACGAGCTTCGCGATCAGCGCGTCGTGCTGCTCGCTCGAGCTGAAGTGCGGCTTCGCGATCAGCGCGACCATCTCCTCGAGCGGCATCGTCGCGAGCGCCGGCAGCACGTGCTCGAGCGTCCCGAAGCGCGCGGCCTTCGCTGCGCGCGCGAGGGCCGCGAGCCACTCTGCTTCGGTGCCGAACGATGCCGCGAGCGCCGCGCTGCTCGCGTAGGGCTGTGTGCGCGCGCCGCCCTCCGCGAGCGCCTTCACGACGATCCCCGAGCCGTTCACGCCGGTCCACTTGGCCATGCCCCAGTCCTTGGCCTCGATCTCCGCGAGGCCCTCGAGCACGCCGCGTCGATCCTCGGCCGGCACCTCGGCGCCCGAGCGACCACGCGCGAGCTGAATCCCCAGGCGCAAGCGCGGCGAGGCCTCGGGCAAGAGCGCTTCGAGGCGCGCAGGATCGAGCTCGTGCGCGCGCAGAACGATCAGATCCGCGTCGAGCGACCAGCCCGGTAGCACGTCCACCGTGCTCGCCTTCTTCAGCGGCTCGCCGAGCTGCGGCACCACGGCGAACACGTCGTCCGCGCTCGCCTGCGACGCGCTCTCGGCCATGCGATGCAGCAGCGTCGGGTGCGTGGCGGGAAGCAGGTGGTGACGTGCGATGTGCCAGCGCAGCGCGTCGCGCTGGGCCCACTCGATGCCCGATTTCTCGAAGACAGCATCGCTCTTGTAGTCCTCGTCGATCTTCGCGAGCTTCGCGGCGAGCGCGGTGACCTGCTTGCCGGTCATCGATCCGAAGGCGGGGCCCGCGTCTGCGGCAGGCTCCTTGGCCCGGCTCGCCTTCTTCTTCGCAGTGCCTTCGGAACCGTCTGCGGAGCGCTCGGAAGCGCTGCTGTCGTCCTCCGAAGCCTTCGCACCTTCCTCCGAAGCCTTCGCGGGTTTCTTGGGCGCCTTCTTCGGCTTCGCGTCGGTCTCGGACAGCGCTGCGATCGCCTCGGGGCTCGCGTCGCCGAACGGCGGGGGCAGCGCAGCGAGGCCCGTGTTCTTCTTCACCTGCTCGATCAGATCCGCAAAGCCGCTCTCCCAGCCCTCGTCCGCCCATGCCTCCGCGCAGTGAGGATGGAGATAGCCCGCGCTCTTCTGCGTGAAGGCGCCGGTGTCGAGCTCACGCTCGACGCCGATGCGCACCGTGCCCTTCTCGATCGCTTCCTGACACTTCATGCACTTCGCGCGTCCGGTGGGCGCGAGGTCGGCGCTCGGCAGCGCGCCCGTGCCCGACTTGCGCACGGGCTTCTCGTTCATCGTCGTCTCGAGCGCCTCGCGCCCGGGGATGTCGCCCTCGTACGAGGCCATCGCCTCGCGCAGCACGTCGGGGATCTTCTTCGCCGCGCACGGCAGGTGATGCCATCGGACGGCGAAGCCATCGGCGCCGAACTGGCTCGCGTACTCCTCGCCGAGGCGGAGATCACCCTTGGCGATGGTCTGGTTGCAGGTCCGGCACGTGGCGCGACCCGACGGCGCGATCTCGAGGCGGTGTTGCATGCCCGCGAGCCTACGACGTCACCCGGCGGGGTCGAAGCTCGGAGGGGAGTCGAGGCGACGCCACGGCCCCTTCAGCCCGGCTCGAGGGTGGTGATCTGATCTGGTGTCAACGAGAGCCGCGCCGCGCCGAGGTTCTCGCGGAGGTGCGCGATCCGTGAGGTGCCGGGGATGGGCATCACGTTGGGCGCGCGCTGGAGGAGCCACGCGAGCGCGACCTGCATCGGGGTCGCGTCGAGCTCGCGCGCGACGCGCGACAGCGCGGTCGACTGCAGCGGCGAGAAGCCACCGAGGGGAAAGAATGGAACGTAGGCGATGCCGTCGCGCGCGAGCGCGTCGATCAACGCGTCGTCACCGCGGTGCGCGAGGTTGTAGAGGTTCTGGACGCACGCGATCTCGCCGAGCGTCCGGGCCTCCGCGACCTGTGTCGGTGTCGCGTGGCTCAGGCCGATGTGACGCACCTTGCCCTCGCGCTGGAGCGCGAGCAGCGCGGTGAGCGGCGCCTCGATCGATCCTTCCACCGCTCGCATGGGGTCGAGCATCACGCGCAGGTTCACGAGCTCGAGCACGTCCAGACCGAGGTGACGGAGGTTGTCTTCGACCTGCGTCCTCAACGCCGCGGCGGAGTCGGCGCGCAGCCACGCGCCGTCCTCGCCGCGTGTGCCGCCGACCTTCGTCGCGATCAGGAGCTCCTCCGGGTAGGGGTGAAGGGCCTCGCGGATCAGCTGGTTCGTGACGTGCGGGCCATAGGCGTGGCTGGTGTCGAGGTGATCGACCCCGCGCGCGACGGCCTCGCGTAGCACCGCGATGGATTCGCTGCGATCGCGCGGCGGGCCGAAGGCACCGCTGCCCGCGAGCTGCATGGCGCCGTAGCCGAGGCGCCCACGCGCGCGCGCGCCGAGCGTGAAGGTGGAGGAGACGTCGTTCATGGCCCGACTCTGCGTCACGGGGGCGTGTACGATAAGTCGGCACAATCGGTACGGCCCGTACGGAAAGGCGAACGATGTCGGTGAACCTCGACGACGTGCGGATCTTCGCAGCGGTCGCGCGCGCCGGTGGTTTCCGCGAGGCGGGCCGTGCCGGCGCGATGCGCGCATCGACGGCGAGTGAGGCGGTACGGAGGCTCGAGTCCGAGATCGGCACACGCCTCTTGAACCGCAGCACTCGGAGCGTCGCGCCGACGGAGGCGGGCGCGCGGTTGCTCGAGCGGCTCGGGCCTGCGCTCGCCGAGATCGAGTCGGCCCTCGACGCGGTGGAGAGCGCCCGCGATCGGCCCGCGGGCACGCTGCGGTTGAACGTGCCGACGGTCGCCGCGCGCTTCCTCCTGCCTCGGATCGTCCCGCCGTTCCTCGCCGCACATCCGGATGTGCGGTTGGAGGTCACCGCCGACGATGGCCTGATCGACATCGTCGCCGCTGGCTGTGATGCCGGCGTCCGCTACGGGCACACGATCGAGAAGGACATGATCGCCGTCGCCCTCGGTCCCGCCGTGCAGCGACTCGCGCTCGTCGCCTCGCCGACGTACCTCGAAGCGCGCGGTCGGCCGAGGCACCCGAGCGCGCTGATCGAGCACGCGTGCCTGCGCGTGCGCTTCGCGACCGGCGCGGTGATCCCGTGGTCGTTCGCGCGTGACGGCGAGACCGTCACGATCGACCCACCCGCCGCGCTCGTCGTGAGCCTCGGCGGCATCGACCTCGCGCTCCAGACGGCGATCGCGGGCGGCGGGCTCCTCTACACGTACGAGGAGTGGGCGGAGCCTCACCTCGAGAGCGGTGCCCTCGAGCCCGTGCTGCAGCGATGGTGGGCGCGCCTCCCGGGCCCCTCGCTCTACTACACGAGTCGACGACACATGCCTGCGGCGCTGCGCGCGTTCCTCGACTTCGTCGCGCGAAAGAGGACGCCCCGACCTCCTCTCGAAGGCCGGGGCGCTCGCTCGTCACGAGAGTGACGTCGTGATCAGTAGCGGTACGTCTCGGCCTTGAAGGGGCCCTCGACCTTCACGCCGAGGTAGTCGGCCTGGGGCTTGGTGAGCTTGGTGAGCTTGGCGCCGAGCTTGGCGAGGTGGAGGTACGCGACCTTCTCGTCGAGCTCCTTCGGGAGCACGTAGACCTTGCCGCTCTCGTACTTCTTGTCGCCGCGGCCGTTGGTCGTGAAGAGCGCGATCTGCGCGAGGGTCTGGTTCGAGAAGCTGGCGCTCATCACGAAGCTCGGGTGGCCCGTGGCGCAGCCGAGGTTCACGAGGCGGCCGCGCGCGAGGAGGATGATCTTGTGGCCGTCGGGGAACTCGAAGTGATCGACCTGCGGCTTGATGTTCGTCTCCTTGACGCCGTTCTTGGGGTCGAGGAGCGAGGCCACGTGGATCTCGCTGTCGAAGTGGCCGATGTTGCAGACGATGGCGTTGTTCTTCATCCGCGCCATGTGCTCGAACGTGATGACGTTCTCGCAGCCCGTGGCGGTCACGAAGATGTCGGCCTTGTCCGCCGCGTCCTCCATCGTCACGACCTCATAGCCCTCCATCGCGGCCTGGAGCGCGCAGATGGGATCGACCTCGGTGATCCACACGCGGGCGGCCTGCGCGCGGAGCGACTGCGCCGAGCCCTTGCCCACGTCGCCGTAGCCGCAGACGACGGCGATCTTGCCCGAGAGCATCACGTCGGTCGCGCGCATGATCGAGTCGACGAGCGAGTGACGGCAGCCGTAGAGGTTGTCGAACTTCGACTTCGTGACCGAGTCGTTGACGTTGATCGCGGGCAGCTTGAGCGTGCCCTTCTTCTGCATCTCGTAGAGGCGGTGCACGCCCGTCGTCGTCTCCTCGGAGAGACCGAAGATCTGCGGGAGCAGGTCCTGGCGCTTCTCGTGGACGAGCACGGTGAGGTCACCGCCGTCGTCGAGGATCATGTTCGGGCCCTTGTTGCCCTCGAACGCGAGCAGCTGCTGCTCGATGCACCAGTTGTACTCTTCCTCGGTCTCGCCCTTCCACGCGAAGACCGGCACGCCGGTGACAGCGATCGCGGCGGCTGCGTGGTCCTGCGTCGAGAAGATGTTGCAGCTCGTCCACGTCACCTCGGCGCCGAGCTCGGTCAGCGTCTCGATGAGCACGGCCGTCTGGATCGTCATGTGGAGGCAGCCTGCGATGCGCGCGCCCTTGAGCGGCTGCTTGGCCTTGTACTCGGCGCGGATCGACATGAGGCCGGGCATCTCGGTCTCGGCGATCTCGATCTCCTTGCGGCCCCAGGGCGCGAGGGAGATGTCGGCAACCTTGTACTTCTTGGTCTCGTTCGGTGCGGTCATGGCTTTTCTCTTTTCCTTCTCGGGGGGAACAGGAGCTCGGTGAATCGATGGCACGTGCGTGAGCACGTCGGAGATCACGTGGGTCGCCTCGCGACGAGGACCTGCCACGCGACGTGCGCGTCGGCGGTGCGTGCGCCCTTGTGGAGCAAGGAGGGTAGGGCGCGGACCTCGGGGCGCGAGAGGCCTGCCTCGCGCGCCATGTCTCTCAGCTCGGTGGGATCGAAGCCGAGCCAGACGTCGGCCTGCTGATCGCGTAGGGCCTCGTCCTCGTGGGCGACGTAGTCGATCACGATGATCGAGCCGCCGGGCCGCGCGAGCTCGCCGAGCTGGGCCAGCGTCTTCTGCGGCTTGGCCGCGTGGTGCAGCATGCGCGAGGCGAAGACGACGTCGGCGCCCTCGTGCTTCTTGAGGCGACGCTTCACCGACGCGTCGTCGAGCTCACCCTCGAGCAGCTCGACGTTCGCGTAGCCTCGCGCGAGCACGCGCTTCTTCGCGCGCGCGAGCTGACGCGGGCTGCGATCGATCGCGAGCACGTGCGTGAACACGGGCGCGAGCACGTCGAGCAGGCGGCCATCGCCGGTGCCCACATCGATCGCGAGCTCGCGATGCGGGACGAGCGGCGCGAGCGCCGACAGGTACGCGGGGAGCTCGGGCGGGAGCGAGTCGGGCTCGAGCTCCGTCTCGTTCGCGTCGAAGAACGCGCGGCTCGCGGCGTCGCGCGCGCGCACGAGCTCGGGGACGCGCGCGAGGCTGCCGTCGTCGGTGACGAGCGCGCGACCGGCCGAGAGCGCGTCGCGCACGACGGCGTCGCCCGTCACGTCGGCGACCTTCACGAGCACGCGGTTGCCCTGCTTGCGCATGCCGAGCAGACCCGCGCGGCGGAGGGCAGCCACGTGCTTGCTCACGTTCGGCTGCGCCTCGCCGACGAGCTCCGCGAGCTCGTTGATCGAGAGCTCGTCCTCGGCGGAGAGCGCGAGGAGACGCAGGCGGATCGGCTCACCGAGGAGCCGGTAGAGCTCCCATCGTGCGGTCGGTGAGGTCGGGTGAGCGTTCGTGTCCACGAGGTCGGAACCGGTGAGGTCCGACTCTATATTCCTCGATGCGCATACAGGCAAGTAGGTCGTTCGAGCCCAGCTCGGTCGCGATTCGGGAATCGAACGATCGAGGACCGTCCCCTTGTCACGGTGCGGGGAGCGCGGTCTCGAGCTCGGTGCGCAGTGACGCTGCCGTGAAGGGTCGCCCGTAGACCGTCGTGTAGGCGCGGGCGAGCACGTCGGCGGCGGGCTCGAACGCGGTCGCGCCCGGCGTGAGCGCGGAGATGCGTGGGTCGGCGAGCTCTCGGAAGCGGGGCAGCGCGTCCGACGCATCGCCGCCCGCCATCTGCTCGGCACGCACGAGGCCGAGGAACGACACGACCGAGGGCTCGTTCATCACGAGGTAGATCGTGCCCGTCGGGATCAGGCGGGTGAGCGTGTAGGCGTACGACAGCGTGAAGACCATCGGGACCTCGGGCTCGTCGCGGAAGCTCACGCCGTGGTCGAGCATCACGAACGTGTAGTCGAGGGGCGTCTGTCGGTGCCAGTACACGGGCTCGACGTTCGGGCACGCGGCGACCAGCGTGCGCGTCTGATCGACCGGAACGAGCGTGTCCCAGTCGTCGTGCAGCGAGAGCACCTCCGTGCTCGCGCCGAAGCCTTCACAGAGCGCGGTCCGATCGAAGGGAGCGAAGCCCGCGCTCGGCGCGGGGCCTCCCGTCGCGGCGGCGATGCGTCGTCGGTACGTCGAGAAGAACGCCTCCGCTTGGCTCGGCGTCGGGTACTCCGTCGCGATGCGATCGGTGTAGGCCCACAGCGCGCTGAAGTCGCTCGGTCCCCACAGCGCGGAGACTGCGCGTGGCTCGGCGCCGTCGGGCGCAGCTGACGCACCGAAGAGCGCCATGAAGCCGCCCCACGATCCGCCCCACGCGCCGAGCCGCTCGAGGTCGAGCTCGTCATCTCGCGTCGCGGCGAAGTGGTAGGGCGCGGCGGAGTCGAGCACGTCGTCCTCGATCGTTCCGCCCGTGTAGAAGCGACCGTACGCGTGGACCACCGCGAGGCCGTTGGCGACCCACACCGTGGCCGACTCGGCCGCTTGCTGCGGCGTCTGCGGCTCGTAGGAGATCACGTCGTCGCCGTCGTAGTCGGGCGCGTCGTCGTCGGGATGGAGGCCAGGCCCGAGCGCAGCCCAGCGCGCGTCGGCGTCGTCGCCGGTCCAGTCGATACCCGCATACGGCTGCGTCATCACGACCATGGGCGCGTTCGCGCGCGGAGCGGGGAGGTAGAGCAGGTAGGAGCGACCTCCGTCGGGACGGTGCGCGCGGATCAGTTGTGCCTCGCGCGGCATCTCGAGGATGGAGACGGTGCGCGTCTCGAGCACCTCGAAGGACCACGCACCGCTGCCTGCGTCGTGCCCCGCGTCCGTGCTCGTGGCGAACGCATCCGGAGACGCGGCCGCGTCGGGGCCGACGGCAGGCGGGTCGCATGCAGCGAGGGCACTCGTGAACGCGACGATGGGGAGGACGACGTGGCTGCGCATGTGCGCATCGTAGAGCGACGTCGGCGCGCTGCCGGTCGGAAATCTCGATCGGCGTGGTCGATCCGAGGGCGCGCTCAGCGAGGGCGTCCCTGCGCGATCCACGACTCGATCAGCTGGATCTGCTCGGCATCGAGCGGTGGCAGGCCCAGCGGCATGCCTCGCACGTCGGGATCGATCACGCCGCGGACCTCGTCGTGTCGCGCGAGGAGCACGCGCAAGAGCGCGGGCTCGCCGTCGATCTCGCGGAAGAGCGACACGTGCTGGCCTTCGCGATCGAGCGCGCCCGACATCACGTGCGTGTACGACGAGAGGTCGACCTCGCGCGGTGCGAAGCCGAAGCCACCCGTGTTGCCCGGTCCACCATCGCCGTACGCGAGGCTCTCGTCGGCATGGCAGTGCCAGCACGATCGACGAAGCACACGCTCCTCGATCTCTTCGAACGTCACGTCGCGCGTGAGCGGTGGCAGGCGTGCGAACGGCGCCATCGGCGCGGGCTCCTCGAGCGGCGCGTGGACGAGGAACGCCGCGATCTCGCGCGCGGTGGTCTCGTCGAGGACGAGACGAGGCATGGCCGTGCCTGGCCTCGCGGCGGAGGGGTCGAGGAGGAAGCCGACGATCGCGTCGCGCTGAAGGCGTACGCGGGCGTGCGCGAGGTCGGGTGCGAGCGCGGGACCGTCTGCCGGTGTTGCCCAGAGCGTGCCGAAGCCGTGACACGAGGGACAACCGAGGCGCTCTGCGTGCGCGCGGCCGCGTTCGATCGCGGCGTCGTCGTCCGCGATCGAACGCTCGGGCTCTCGGGCGGCCGACGGAACGAGGAAGGCCGCGAGGTCGACAGCGACGTCCTCGCTCATGGGCAACGCCGGCATGGTCTCTTCGAGCGCGGGTCGCACGTCGTGTGGTGCGAGGAGGAAGCGAGTGACCCACTCGCGCGACAGCCAGCCATCGAGGTGATCGAGCCGAGGGACCTCGACGAGGTGATGCACGTGCGCTCGAAAGTCCGTGGCCATCTCCGTCGTGACGCCCTCGCGCGTGTACGTGCCTTCGTGGATCGCGCGATGACAGCCCGCGCAGTCCCGTGAGGCCTCGACGCTCGCGCCTTCGTGCGTGTGGCAGCGCGCGCACTCGAGGCGATCGAAGGCAGCACGGCCTCGCGCGATCGACGCGGGATCGGCGGCGAGCACGGTCGAGGCCGCGATCGGGTCTGTGGGTGGAGTCGCGATCGGGTCCGTGGACGGACTCGCGACATGGTGCGTCGAACGGGTCCCCCTCCCGTCAGCGGGAGGGGCCAGGGGTGGGTCAGCGGTGCTCTGACAACCCACGAAGACTGCAACGCAGGCGATCGCGACACCCCTCATCGCACCGCGACGAGGCTCGGACACACCACCCGCGCATCGCCGCCCGCGCGCGCGTGGCAGCGCGTGATCGCGACATTGCGGGTGGCCGTGTCGCCGGTGCGATCCGAGAGCTCGGCGAGCACGCGGTAGCCCCACGCGTCGGGCATCACGTCGGTGCGCGCGAGCTCGCCGAGGATGGTGCGTGCCTCGTCGCGTCGCGGCTCGAAGCGGGCGAGCGCCTCTGCCAGACGCGCGCGCGCGAGGGGCTCGCCCGAGCGTGCCTGTGTCTCGAGGATGCCGAGCGCCCAGGTGAGGTTCGCGCGGCGCTCGG
>JAFLCL010000191.1 GCA_017303575.1 Deltaproteobacteria bacterium | reverse complement strand
CAATCTGGACCGGTCCCGGGAGGTGCATGGCCCGACCGACCCCGAGTTCGCGCTCAACCTGAGCTTCGCGGTCCTGTCTCGGCTGCGGCTGATGCGGCTGGACGAGGCCGAGTCCGCTGCGCGCGACGCGACGTCGGCGGTGGGTCGCGCGCAGAGCGCCTACGATCGATCGCTCGGCAGCGAGCGCAGCCGCCTCGCGCGCCTCCTCGCGTGCGATCGCGTGCAGCTCGTCACGCACGCGCGCCTGCTCCGGCCGAACAACGCGCGCGACGCCGCGACGGCGTGCAGCGCGATCCAGACCAGCGATCAGGTGAACGTGAGCTGGCTCTTCGTGGTGGATCGCTACGAGATCCCGGTGGGGCTCACCTACAACGTCGGCAGCGCGCCCCACACCGGCTTCTTCGCCGCGCAGTCGCTCGCGACGTTCGACGCCCGCTGATCACTCGCTCGCGGGCCCTGCCCGTTCGCGCGGGCCAGGGGTGCCGGCCCCCTGGGCGGGTCGCATAGCCGCGCTCGTTCTCTCTCGAGGAGCCCCATGAACCTGTTCTCGCCCTTCACGCTCGGACGCATGTCGTTGCCCAACCGCCTCGTGATGGCGCCCATGACGCGCAGCCGCGCGATCGGCGCCATCCCGAACGCGCTCATGCGCACGTACTACACGCAGCGCGCCACCGCTGGCCTGATCGTCACGGAGGGGACCGCGCCGTCGCCGAACGGCCAGGGCTATGCGCGTATCCCCGGCCTCTACAGCGATGGGCAGATCGAAGGCTGGCGAAGCATCACCGACGCCGTGCACGCCGAAGGTGGGCGCATCGTGGTGCAGCTCATGCACACAGGTCGCATCGGCCACGCGCTGAACCTGCCGCCGGGCGCACGGGTGCTCGGACCGAGCGCCGTCGCTGCGGGCGGCACCATGTACACCGATCAGCAGGGTCCGCAGCCGCACCCCACGCCCGAAGCGATGACCGCGGCCGACGTGACCCGCGCGCGCGACGAATTCGTGCAGGCCGCGAAGAACGCGATCGCCGCCGGCTTCGACGCGATCGAGCTGCACTCGGCCAACGGCTATCTGCTCGAGCAGTTCCTGAACCCGCACTCGAATCGGCGCGACGACGCGTACGGCGGCAGCCACGAGAAGAGGAACGCGTTCGTGCTCGAGGTCGCGCGGGCGTGCGCCGACGCGATCGGCGCCGACCGCGTGGGCATTCGTCTGTCGCCGCACGGCACCAACGGCGACTTCCCCGCGCGCGACACGGCGGAGGTGCGCGAGCAGTTCGTCGCGCTCGCGCGTGGCCTGCGAGGGCTGCTCTACGTGCACGTCGTCGGAAACGGAAACCCGGACGCAGGCCAGACCGCGCAGCTCGTGCGCGAAGCGTTCGGCGGGCCGGTGATCCTGAATGGCGGCTTCGATCGCGCGCGTGCCGACGCCGAGATCGCGGCGGGGCACGCCGACCTCGTCTCCATCGGACGGCCCTACGTCTCGAACCCCGATCTCGCGGCGCGCCTCGAGAAGGGCACTCCGCTCGCGCCGTTCCGTCACGAGCAGTTCTTCACGCCCGGCCCCGAGGGCTACACGGACTACGCCTCCACTTGATCAGGCGCTGCGTCTCACCCCCGCTTCGCGTTCCGAGTCGGGGCCCCAACCCCGACTCGGCGCTCCGTGGCTCGCCTCGACAGATCAGCGGTCGAGCTGCGTGAAGCCCGGCGCTGTGCCGCGCGGGCGGCGGATGCGGACAATCTCCATCTCGAGCTCCCGGCTGCGGCGCAGGCCCGCACCGAGACGCTCGAGGAAGCCGCTCATCGGCTCCACCACGTAGTGCCACCGGTCGCGCGCGGGGTACGTGGCGCCGCGCGCGCGGAACGTGCGCAGCACGATCGATCGCTCGTCGGTGCGGAGCGAGCGTACGTTCTCCACGAACTGCGGCGTGTACGAGAAGAACTGCTCGGCGTTCGAGTAGTAGAGGACACGCACCGGCTCGCCGAGCTCCTGGCTCACGGCGCCGATGTCCCGCATCGTCTGCGCGCCCGTGACGTCGCCGTTGCGCGCCACGATGCGTCCCTCTTGGAACATCGTGCGAACGCGCGCGTAGAGCGTGGCGTCCGCGAGCCAACTGCCCGCCACGCCCTCGCGCACCGAGCGCTGCACCGCGCGCACGTAGCGCGCCCAGCGCGGCCGGTTCCGATCGAAGTTGCGCAGGATCACCTCACGCTGCGGATCGCTCGCGAGGCCCTGCTCGAGCAGCGCGCGCGTCTCTCGCGCGTTCGCGTCCTGGAAGCGCGCGACGAGCGCGTCCGGTGTGTCGCTCGCGGGCACGAGCACCGCGTACATGCGGTGCACGAGCGGCACCATCGGATCGAAGTCCACGAGCAGCGCGAGGCTCGCGTTCTGCATCGCGGCGAGCGTGTAGCACTGGTCCGGTCCGACCCCGACGAAGATGCCGCCGAGGTCGCGCAGCGCCGGCAGCCACAGGTCGTGTCGCCACTCGTTCGACACGGGGTAGTGCTCGCCCGGATCGGGCGTGTTCTCGTCGGGGATGCGCGCGAGGCGTGCACGGAGCGCGTCGCTCAGCGGCCCGGTGCGCGGCAGCGTGGTGGCGGGCGCCGCGCGACGCGCGTGCGACACGGAGGGCACGAGGGCGAGCGCCACGAGCACGACGGCCGAGAGGATCGAGAGACGAGCGCGGATCGACATGGGGCGCGGAGCGTAGAGCAGCCCCCCCGCGAGGTCACCCGCGTCACGGGAACATTATGCAGGCCGACATCATGCAGCCGCGCATAATGTTGGGCGACGAGAGGGACGGCCGCATGCACACAGACGAGGGCCTCTGGACGGCCTTCCACGACGAGACGCTGACGCACGCCGAGTGGACGCACGTCGCGCACCTGCGCGTCGCGTGGCTCCACGTCGTCCGCTACCCGCTCGACGAAGCGCACCTCCGCATGCGCGCGGGCATCCTCCGCCTCAACGCGCGCCACGGCTTGATCGAGAGCCCCGAGCGCGGCTACTTCGAGACGCTCACCTACGCGTGGCTCGCCCTCGTGGCCGCCGCCCATCGCGCCGCGCCCGCTCCCACGAGCGAGGCCTTCCTCACGCTCCATCCCGAGCTCCTCGATCGCGAGCTCGTGCTCCGTCACTACTCGCGCGAGATCCTGCGAACGGTCCGCGCGCGCGCGATCCTCGTCGCTCCCGATCTCGAGCCGCTCCCCACGTGACAGGAGGCGGGGGACGAGCCCCCGCCCTACCCAACACCATCGGCGACCGAGACCATCCCGCGAAGCCCGCCGATCACGGCTCGAAGTCGGGCTGTCGATCCGGCGCTGCCGCCTGGAACGCGGGCAGCGCGCGACAGCGCTCGTCGATCGCCACGATCGTGGGGACCTTCGAGAGGTCCACCTCGAAGCGCCTCGCGGCCACGAGCTGCGGCACCAAGAAGAGATCCGCCGCCGTCACCTGATCGCCGATCGAGAAGCGCCCCGCCGTCTCCTTCACGCGCTCTTCGTACGCCGCGAGCCCCACCTCGTTGTAGTGCTTCGCGTGCAGGCGCCCCGCGCCCTGCGCGAGCTGATCCATGCGCTTCATCGGCGCGAGGTTCTGGTGCGGCTGGATGCCGCTGTTGATGATCTCGACGAGCTCGCGCGTGCGCGTGCGGAGGTAGCTGTCCTTCGGGTAGAGCGGCGGCTCGGGGTAGAGCTCCTCGAGCAGCTCGATGATCGCGACGCTCTGCGCGATCACGCGCGGCTTGCCGTCGAGCACCAGCTCCAGCGCGGGCACCTGCTCCATCGGGTTCTTCGTGTGGTGCGCGGCCGCGAGTTGCTCACCGCCGTTCTTCACCAGGTGCACGGGCACGTACTCGTACGCGATCCCCTTGAGCGCGAGCGCGATCCGGACACGAAAGCTCGCCGAGCTCCGGAAGTAATTGTGAAGGCGCAGGTTCGTGGCGGACATCGTGGTCTCCTCCGAGGGACCGCGCGCAGGCGGCCGATGAGCGGGCCGAGGATAGCCCCTCGACGGGTACTGTGATGTCCCGCATTCCACGGTCGTGACGGGCCAACCGCACAAGAGGCAGGATGGGCGGATGGCGAAGCCCGAATCCCTCCGCATCAAGCGCCTCGAAGCGCTCCACTACTACGTGCACGACCTCGATCGGTCGCGGCGCTTCTACACGGAGAAGTTCGACTTCGCAGAGGTCGGCGGCAGCGACGACAAGCTCACGAAGGAAGGCAAGCAGCGCTCGGCCGTGTTCGAGGCGAACGACGTGCGCGTCGTCGTCAGCGCACCCGAGGGCGAGGGCGGTCGTGCGGCGCGATGGCTCAAGCGCCACCCCGACGGCGTGGGCGCGCTCGTCTTCGAGGTCGAGGACATCCACCACACCTTCGCGCTGCTCGAGGCGCGCGGCGGCACGCCGATGTCGGACGTCGTCACCACGAAGGACGATCACGGCACGTTCGCGTCGTTCTCGATCACCACGCCCTTCGGCGGCTCGACGTTCCGCTTCGTCCAGCGCGACGCGTACGCCAGCCTCTATCCGGGCGTCGTGCGCGCGAGCAAGCCCACGGGCGGCGCGAACAAGTTCGGGTTCGGCCACATCGATCACGTCACGACGAACTTCGAGACGATGGCGCCCGCGCTGCTCTGGATGGAGCACGTGATGGGCTTCGAGCGCTTCTGGGGGATCGAGTTCCATACCGAGGACGTGAAGCAGGGCGACGTGAAGCGCGGCGCGGGCCACGTCGGCGCAGCGAGCACCCACGGCTCGGGCCTTCGATCGGCCGTCATGTGGGATCCCCACTCGAACGCGAAGTTCGCGAACAACGAGCCGCTGCGGCCGTTCTTCAAGAGCTCGCAGATCAACGTCTTCTACGAAGACAACAAGGGCGACGGCATCCAGCACGCCGCGCTCACGGTGAAGGACATCCTCACCGCCGTGCGCGACCTGCGCAGCAACGGCGTCGAGTTCATGCCCACGCCCGGCACGTACTACGACGCGCTACCCAAGCGACTCGAGGCGATCGGCGTGAAGGCGATCGACGAGAACATCGACACCCTGCGCGACCTCGAGATCCTCGTCGATGGCGAGAAGGAGCGCGCGTACATGCTGCAGATCTTCCTCAAGGACTCCGCGGGTCTCTACAAGGAGCAGAACGCGGGTCCGTTCTTCTACGAGATCATCCAGAGGAAGGGCGATCGCGGCTTCGGCGGCGGCAACTTCCGCGCGCTCTTCGAGAGCATCGAGCGTCAGCAGCAGACCGAGGGTCGCGTCGGATGATCGACCGCATGGTCGTCGGGGACGTCCCTCGCAAGCACCACATCCAGCTCAAGGGCCCCGACGGCGCGCTGCGCTGGGAGCACTGCCTCACGCAGGAGGGCTTCGATGGCGGCTACACCATCGGCTACCACCTGAACCGACCGCACGAGCAGCAGCCCGTGCCGATCGCAGAGGACACCATCGCGCGCGGCTGGGTCGTGCCCTCGCGCGACGCTGGCACGCCCCCGCTCCTCAAGCGTCACTACAAGAGCGCGGGCCTACACCACCGCGGCGGCACGCCGCTCGATGCGCGTGTTCCGTTGCTCCACTCGCGCGACGTCACCTGCGGGATCGCGCTGCCGGATCGCGAGGACGACGTCTACTTCGTCGACGGCGACGCGGACACGCTCGTCTTCGTGCACGACGGCGGCGGCACGCTGCGCACGATGCTCGGGGACGTGACGTTCAAGAAGTACGACTACGTCTTCGTGCCGCGAGGCATCCCGCACCGCTGGATCGTCAGCGGCCCGCAGCACTGGCTGACGCTGGAGCTGCACGGCGGAATGCACGTGCCGCGTCAGTTCAGGAACGGCCTCGGGCAGCTGCGCATGGACGCGCCGTACTGTCACCGCGACTTCGTGCGGCCCGTGTTCGAGGGCCCGAGGGACGAGGGCATCCGCGAGACGATCGTGAAGCGACGCGACGCGTTCCATCGCTTCACCACGCCTCAGTCGCCGCTCGATCTCGTGGGCTGGGACGGCACCGTGTGGCCGTGGGCGTTCCCGATCCTCGCGTTCCAGCCGCGCGTCTCGAGCATCCACCTGCCGCCCACGTGGCACGGCACCTTCGCCGCGAGGGGCGCGCTCATCTGCTCGTTCGTGCCCCGCAAGGTCGACTTCCACCCCGAGGCGATCCCCTGCCCTTACCCGCACTCGAGCATGGACGTCGACGAGATCCTCTTCTACGTCGAGGGCAACTTCACCTCGCGCCGCGGCGTGGGGCCAGGCTCGATCTCGTATCACCCCGCCGGCATCCCTCACGGCCCGCACCCGGGCAGCTACGAGAAGAGCATCGGCCACACCGAGACCAACGAGCTCGCCGTGATGCTCGACTGCGCCGAGCCCCTCACGCCCACCAACATCGCGACGACGATCGAGGACCCGGGCTACCAGAAGAGCTTCCTCGCCTGATCGGCGCTCGCACGGGCAGCCCACTCCCGCGAGCGCGCCGCCTGACCACGCTCAGCGTGTCGTCGGCCAGCCGCGTGTGGTGCGGAGGCTGCGCGTCACGGCCTGGAGCTCGTCGAGGGAGGCCGACTCCAGCCACGTGCGGCGCGACGCGTCGATCGGGATCGCGAGCAGCTCGCAGGCGAGCTCGATGGTGTGACGCTCACCCCGGACCGCTGCTCTGGCCTCGCCCTTGGCCTCGCCTCGGGCCTCGATCGCCGCGACGAGCTCGGGACGTCGCGCGGCCAGCGCCTCGAGCACCGCCTCGTCCGCGCGTGCCGTCTCGAGCAGCGCACGGATCGGCAGCGGCGTGGCGAGGCACTCGTGCTCGATGGTCTCGTCGAGGTGCATCGCACGCCAGTTGCGAGTGCGCCGATGCCACTCGACGACGCGGTTCGTCTTCAGCGCGATCGCGAACACCCGCTCCACGCCGCGCGCGACGAGCTTCCGAGCCTTGGTCTTGGCGACCGAGAGCTGTTGTTTGGACACGACCTCGAACGCGATCACCTCCAGGCGACGTCCGCCCGTCTCGGGATCGGGCGCCGCCGGATAGATGCTCGCGTCGGGCGCGAAGTCGCTCTTGAGATCGGTGCGCGTCAGCATGTCCACCGCAGCGACGAAGTCCGCCGCGACATGCGCGCCCAGGAGATAGGCGAGCGTGAGGTGCCGCGTGGCATGCGGCGGATCGGCGCCAGGCGGCGGCATCAGCACCACCCCGTCGAGGATCTCCGCCCCCGACTCGGGCGCCACGAGACGCTCGTCCACCGCAGGTAGGTCCACAGTTCGTAGAACTCTCGGCATGGCATCGGGATTGTACGGTGTTCCCCGCGCCTCCGGCGCTCGACTGGGGGCTTCTCGCCCCCAGACCCCCGCTCGTCCTTCGTCGCTTCGCTCCTCCATCCTCGCTGCTCCAGGGGTTTGCTCCGCGAACCCCGCCGCACGGCGCCCCATCAACGGCCTCTATCGCTCGGCGAGTCCCAGTCGATCAGCTGCGCACGCTCGTCGTCGTCGAGGACGAGCTCGGTCGCCGACGACGCGTCGAGCAGTCCCTGCAAGCTCAGCTCACGTGCGGTGAGGCGCGCGCGTGCGCGCTGGATCACGCGCTCACTGCGGTACCGCGCGAAGAGCGGCTCCCAGAAGCCTTCGCGTCGAGGCGCGAGGAGGTGTGCGTCGAGTCGCCCCTCGATCAAGCGCGCGAGCAACGACGGCTGGACGAACGGCATGTCCGACGCGATCGCGATCGCATCGCGCCCCGCAGCATGTTCGAGCAGCGACACGAGCCCACCGAGCGGCCCCGAGTCCGTGATCGCGTCCTCGAGGCACGGCAACGCGGAAGACGCGTACGCAGGATGTCGACCCACGAGCACGACGTCGGAGCTCACGGCGCGCGACATCGTGATCAACCGATCGAGGATCGTCCCTGCCCGACCGGGGGCCTCGAGGAGGCCCTTGGCGACGCCGCCCATGCGCGAGCCGCGACCTCCGACGAAGAGGCCGATCACGATCGGACGCGCTGCACCGTCCATCCGGCGAGCATGCCACTCGGCGCGCGAAACGTTCGCCGTGGGACGGCGTATCGTGTCGTGTGCCGTCGTCCCCTCGCGTCGTCGTGGTGCTCGCCTGCGCGCTGCTCGCGTGGGCGACCGCACCGACGCGAGCTCACGCACAGGACGACACGCCTACAGACGAGCGCGCGAGCCTCGAGCGCGAGCTCGCCGCGACTGACTCGGTGCGCGCGAACGACCCCGCTCACGTCGAGGCCGTGCATCGCGCGGGATGGATCTGTTTTCTCCTCGATCGTCCCGCCGACGCCATCGCGCGCTTCACGCGCGTGCTCGATCTGAGCGCGCCCGACACGACGCTCCACGACGAGGCCCTCCAGATGCTCGGCGCGCTCTTCGCCGACATGGACTGGGATCGCGACGGGCGCCTCGATCTCGCCTCGCCGCGTGCGCGCCTCGAGGATCGATCGATCCTCGTCGCGGATCGTCCTTGGCTCGCCGCGCTCTACTTCGAGACGGCGCGCGCGCTCCACCTCACCTCGCACGATCCCGAGGCGATCGCGCTGATCGATCACGCGCTCTCGCGCTGGCCCACGCCCGAGCGGGGCACCGTGCTCGAGGCGGCGTGTCGTCGTCATCGCGCGCGGCAAGAGGCGATGGAGCAGCTGCGCGGCACGCTCCTCGAGACCGACGCGATCTGTGCACGACGCGCGAGCCCGTGAGCGCGCTGCGTGACTGACCGGCAGCGTCCGAGACGGCCTATCCTCGCTCCATGGACACGCCGCTCCGCGACACGATCCGCTCGTTCCACCAGAGCGCGGCGGGCACGTTCTGGATCCTGGTCGACCTCGACGCGGGTGTGATCTCGTGGAGCCAAGGTGGCGAGACGCCTCGCCCGCTCGAGCCGGCCGAGCTCACACGCCTGCGGGACCTCGCCGCGACCGTGCGCCCTGAGCACGCACTGCTGCAGCCCTCGCACCTCACCTACGCGCAGGACGAGTCGCTCGAGATCGTGCTCGGCGGCGAGCGCTGTCTCATCGACGCCTCGAGCGGCGAGGTCTGCGAGGGCCCGCCCGGCGAGCTCGTCGAGGCGCTGCGTGCGGTCGCGCGAGCCACGACGGGTTGACCGGCCTCCGCGGCGGCGAGGACACTCTCGGCGCGGTGTGATCGAATCCGGGCCTGGGGACTCTGTCCTCGGACACGACGCTTTCTCTCGAAGGCCGACCGAGGACCCATGAAACCATCCGTTCCCCGTGCGCTCGCTGGAGAGATCACGTCCACCCTGATGGAGCCGGCGCCCTCGGCCGCACGGCCCTCGGGGGCTCGCAGGCCGGCCCCGAGGCGACGAGGCGCGTCGCGCCGTCGATCGATCGAGGTCTCTCACCACTCTCTCACGGTGGCAGGAGCGAAGATGCGGAACACGGTGTGGAATGCGTTGGGGGTCGGGCTCTTGGTCGCCGCGCTCGCGGTCGGCTGCGACGGAACGACGTCCAACAGTGACGATGCAGGGAGCGCTCTCGCCGACAGTGGCGACGCTGGCACGACCTCGGTGCGCGACGGCGAGGTCCTGGCGGACGCGCCGGTCTTTGCCGACGTCCTCGCGGTGGCCGATCTCGATCGAGACGACGACGGGGTTCCCGACGGCGACGATGCGCTCCCCGACGATCCGACGGAGGTCTATGACAGCGACGGCGACGGCGTGGGGAACCTCGCCGACCTCGACGAAGATGGCGACGGATCGCTCGACGTGGAGGACCGCCGTCCCTTCGATCCTGCGGCGTCCGACTACCCCGGCCAAGCCGAGGTCGAGCCGAACGACGTACCACGCGAGGCCAGCGCTGCGACGGCGATCCCCGTCCGCTTCACGGGAAGGCTCGACACGCTGGCGGGCACCAGCGGCGACGTCGACGTGCTGTCGGTGCCGGTCGATGACGGCGGTGGTGTGACCTTCGTCCTCCGGGGAGCGCGCACCGAGCGGGTGAGCATCACCCTTCAGGAAGGCACGGCCCGCTTGCTCTTCCCCGCGTTCGAGCGCTCGTTTCCGGACGGGTCGCGCGCGATCAGCGTGCTCGTGGACGAGGGGCCCGTGTTGCTGATCCTCGACGACTCGGGCGACCTCGCGGGGCGCGCGGCGTGGACGGTCGAGGCCTTTCGCGACGACGACCTCGACGGGCTCGATGACGAGCGCGAGCGGGCCCAGGGCCTGCGCGCGCCTGACGCCGACACCGACGACGATGGTGTGAGCGACTTCGACGAGGTCGCGGCGCCGGACGCGGACGGCGACGCACTGCCCACGTTCCTCGACCTCGACTCGGACGGCGACGGGCTCAGCGACGGCGCGGAGTCGATCGAGGACGACGACGAAGACGGCATGCCCGCGTTCCTCGACCTCGACTCCGATGGCATCGCGCCGCTCGACGCCGCTGCCGGGGACGCCTCGCTGAACGATCTCGACGCCGACGGACGAGCCGACTACCGCGACGTCGACGACGACGGGGACGGCCTGCGGGACGACAGCGATCCCGCACCCACGGTCGCGCTGCGAGGCACCTTCGATCCCGCGACGGCGATCGACGTGGTGTACCTCGAGACGCGCATCGGCACAGACCGCGCGCCCGATGCCGTGGTGCCCGGAGAGACCCTCGCGATCGAGGGCGTCGGCTTCGGCACCACGGCCGACACCCGGGTGATCTTCGGCGTGGGGAGCGCCTCGCCCGTCACCGTCGTGCCCGACAGCGTGACCGCGACGGAGATCCTCGTGAGGGCGCCGCTCGGAGCGCAGAGCAGCCTCCGCGTGATCCGGGGCGAGCGTGCGTCGGACGTGCTGCCCATCACCGTCATCGACATCGCGCGCGGCGCACCGCTGCTCTTCGCGCCGAGCGCGTTCTCGGACACCACGATCCTCTTGCGGGGCGTGAACATCGAGCGGTTCCGCGAGCTCCGCGTCGGCGACGTGCCAGTCACCTCGTCGACGCGCGAAGCGCCCGATGCGATCCGGGTCTACGGCACGAGCGGCCCGACGCGGATCGTCGGAGCGCTCGGCGAGAGCAACACGGTGATGATGCGCACCCACAGCGTGGAGCCCGTCTACGTGACCATCCCCGGCGCGACGGCGGCGACGTGGTCGCGCTTGGTCGTCTCCTCGTCCGTCGGCGACGGCGAGCCCGGCTCGGTCGGCACGTATCGCGTGCCGCTGCCGACGGGGCTCAGCGGCCTCACGTCACTGAGCCTCGTCGCGGCCACCACGACCGACGGGCTCGGCGTGGGTCGCGACTGCGTCACCGTGCAGAGCTTCACGACGACGGTGGATCCGACGACCACTGCGATCGCGCTCTCGATCGAGCTCACTGGTGTCCTCGAGCAGACGCAGCCCTACTCGCACGCCGCGCTGCTCACGCGCCTCGAGGCGCTCCCCGAGATCACGGCGCTGGCAGCGCGCATCACGACGCGTCTCGCGAGCACAGCGTGCCCGCTCGATGCGCCCGACGCCGCGACGCGCGACGCCATCGTCTCTGCCGCGGGCGCGACGGCGCGCGACGTCGAGGCCGGGCTCGCGGATGGGACCTATCTGCCGCCGGGGGCCCCATCGCACCCCGACATCGTGCTGCCGATCCACGCAGCGATCGTGACGCCGCCCGAGGCGAGCGACGTGTCGGTCTACCAGAGGGCGGGGACCGGCCACCTCACCGTCGAGAACGACACCAGCCTCCCGCTGTCGGCGCGGATCACGCTCGCGCCGAGAGGCGCGACGTTGGTGCCCCACGTCACGGGGATCTTCGATCGCAACGTGATCGGTGGACAGAGCGGCGTGCTGACTGGCTACCGCGCGAGCACACAAGACTACGAGGCGCCTGGCTACCGCAACGCACACATCGAGGTGATCACGCCCGGACTGGCGATGCCGCAGCCGAGCACGCTCGAGTCGAACGAGACGCAGTGGCCGCTGGCGCTGCGCGCCGCGCTCGACGGGATCATCTTCCCGCTCTTGGACGCGGCGATCGGCGGAGACGCCGGCTTCACCTCGGCGCACTTCATCCACCTCGTGGTCCAGCAGAACTACGCAGCGCTGCTCGACGCGCGCGCAGCGTATGACGACGGGAGCGTCACGGCGTTCCTCGTCGCGATCGCGAACGTCCTCGTGCGCGACTTCGACAACGTCGGCCCGATCACACGCGGCATCGCGCGCATGATCGGGCGCGGCGTGGCGGAGACGGTCGTGGAGCGCATCGCGAAGCGTCTGGCCGCGAAGCTGGTGCCCGTGGTCGGTCAGCTCGCGGCGATCCTCGAGGTCGGCTCGATGATCGCCTCGTACACCAACGTGGCCAAGGTCGCCGTCGATCTCGCGACCACGCCGGGCGTGCTCGAGTTCGAAGCGGACTTCGGGTTCCAGCTCGGCTCGGTGACGCCGGGCCACCTCGAGCGCGCGGCTCGCGCTCAGTCGGTCACGCTCTCGGGGACCGGGCTCATCGCGCGCGACGCATCGGGCGCGATCGCGCGGCCCACGGTGGAGGTCCGCGACCTGGGCGCGCCCCACACGCGAACGATCACGCCCGAGGTGAACGCGGAGGGAACCGAGCTGCGCTTCTCGATCCCCGGTGACTACCTCCGTGCGGCAGCGGGCCCGCTCACGCTCACCGTGAGCCGTGCAGGCGAGTCGCTCGAGGCCGCACAGCGCATCGAGATCGAGCAGCTCCTGCGGCTCGCCACCGTGACGCCGGAGACGACGGGCCCCAAGCAGCGCATCGTGCTCGAGGGCGGAGGCTTCGGCGCACGCCCCGAGGACGCGATCGTGTACTTCTACGCGCCCTCGTCGGGCGGCGGCGAGATCCTGGTGCGCGGACGGATCGTGGCGCACTCACCGACGCGCCTCGAGGTGATCACGCACTGGATGCTGGAGAACGAGATGCCCTGGGAGGTCGGTGTCGACGTCGCCGGGCTCTCGTCGAACCGGCTGCCGCTCAACGCGCGTCCGTTCGATCTCGACTCGTTCACGGGGACGGTCTGGAACATCGATGCGATCCGCGGCGCCTGCCTCGGGGGCTCACGCCAGTCGTACGTGATGGTCTTCGCGCCGCGCACGGTCGCGTTCGGTCCGTTCCATCCCGCGATGACGTGGGACGGGTACGTCCCTGGACGCTTCTACACGTACCCGACGGAAGAAGGCTTCCGCGTGAGCCGCGGCACCGACGGGATGCTGAACATCGTGTCGTTCTACTTCGATGGTGCCGTCTCCCTCTTCTTCGACGGCGTGCTGGAGCGGACCTACCTCGAGGTCGGTCCCTCCGACAGCCGGATCATCGGCACGCAGACGTTCCCGTTCACGTACCTCGCAAGTGGGGACGGCTTCCCTCGCGCCCCCGTGGTGTCGCCCGATGGCAGCACGATCCGCTGGTACGTCACGACCGCTCCGTGTCGCATGCCCGACATCGCGACGATGCACCGCTGATCGAACGTGCGCCCCGCCGCCTGACGCCGCGCTTCCCGGCGGGGCACACGCGCCCGTAAGCTGAGGCTGTGACCTCGGACGCCTCCGGCTCCACCCAGGCGCTGTCGGACTACGAGACAGCGCGCTCCGGCCTGATCGCAGGCGTGGTGCTCGGCGGCTCTGCCGTGATGCTGTTCGGTGTGATCGCGACGGTGTGCGCAGCGGACGTGGGCGTGGCTCTGCTCGCGGGGCGAGCGCCGATGCTCACCTCCGCGCTCGTCGGGGTGGGGTGCGCACTCTCGGCGGGCATGTTCGGCCTGCTCACCCTCTCGAGCCTGCGAATGCTGCTCCTCTGGCGGCGCGTCGATGCGCGCGGCGTCGTCGCGTGGGCCACGCTCGGCGCGTGCGAGCGGACCGGGACTCGCATCAACAAGCGTCTGCTGTTCCGGCTGCCCCTCGAGGTCACGCCCGCGGACGGCCCGCCCTTCTCCGTCACGATCCGCTGGTTCTTCCCGCCCGATGTGCGTCCTCACCAGCGGCCGGGCGCGCGGGTGGTGGTGCGCATGGACCCGGAGGACCGCACCGCCGTGCTCGTCGACTGGGACGCGACACGCCCACACTGGGGCCTGCCACCCGCGAGCGAATGAGGGAACATCGCGACGTGGCCCGCATCACGCTCGACGAGGCGATCGAACGAACGCTGCGCGCCGCACCGCGCCTCGGCGTGGAGCGCTGCGCGCTGCCCGATCTGCCGGGCCGCGTTCTCGCGGAAGACCTGACGTTTCCAGGCGATCTGCCGCCCTTCGACTACGCGGCGATGGATGGCTACGCGATCGCGGCCGCGGCCGTGGCGGGCGCACGCTTCGTGGTGCGTGGCGAGTCACGCGCGGGCATGCCGACAGCGAGCGTCGAGCCCGACACGGCGCTGACGATCTCCACCGGCGCGGCGATCCCCAGCGCGCTCGACACGGTGATCCCGTGGGAAGACGTCGTTCGCGAGGGCGACACGATCACGATCCAGCGCGACGCGCGTCGCGGTCAGCACGTGCGCCTCCGCGGCGAGGACGCGCGCAACGGCGCGCTCGCGATCCCGCTGGGCACGCGCCTCTCGGCGCGACACCTCGCTTTGATCGCCACGATCGAGCGCGCGAGCGCGAGCGTGCACCGTCGCCCGCGCGTGGCCGTGCTGTGCACGGGCGACGAGCTGCGCGATCCGGGCGCGCCGTCACGACCTGGTGCGATCGTGGACTCGAACGGCCCGATGCTCGCGGCGCTGATCGCGCAGGCGGGCGGCACGTCGTCGCTGGCTCGGGTGCCCGACACGATCGAGGCGCTGCGCGAGGCGATCGAGCGCGCGCTCGATCACGACGTGATCGTGACCGTCGGCGGCGCGGCGGAGGGCAAGCACGATCACGTGATGCCGGTGCTCGAGTCGCTCGGTGCCGAGACGATCTTCCGCGGCGTCGCGATCAAGCCCGGCAAGCCCGTCGCGCTCGCGCAGATCTCGCGCGGCGATCGTGTCGTTCCGGTCCTTGCGCTGCCCGGCAACCCAGGCTCGGCGTTCGTGACGTTCACGCTGCTCGGCATGTCGTTGCTGCGCGCGATGCAGGCAGACGCGCGACCCGTCGCATCGCGCCTGCGCATGCCCACCGCGCGCGCGATCAAGAGCGCGACCGATCGCGACGTGCTCGCGTACGGCACGCTCGATCGTGACGACCGAGGTGTTCAGGTCTTCTCGCCCTCGCCACCCTCCACCTCGGGCTCGGTGCCGGGGCTCGCCTCGGCGTCCGCGATCGCGATCGTGCCCACTGGCGCGACCCTGGGAGCCGGAGACCACGTGGACGTGATCGAGGTCGAGCGCGCGTGACGCCGTCACGCTCGTCACGCGTTGCACCCAGTCGATGTTCCTGGCTCGCACCGCGGGAAGAGTGAGAGGGCCGCGACGTACACCGTGGCTCGTCGCAGCGGAGGCTCCATGACTCAACCGATCTATCCCATCCTCCACCACCCCTCCTGGGCCGCCTGGGACGGCGCAGCCTGTCGGCGCGCGGACGGTGGCGCCCTGAGCGAGTCGGATCCGCTCTTCGGCATCACCACCGCCGCCGGAGATCGGCCGCTGCGCGCGGAGGAGATCCTGGCGCTCGGCGACCCAGCGGCCGTGGAGAGACAAGCGATCGCCAACCTGGAGGCGATTCCGTATGAGCTCGAGGATGCGGAGATGACCAAGGGCTTCTTGGGTCTCGGCAAGAAGCCGCTCACCGTTCGTGTGCGCGGGCGCCTCGCCCCCGAGCGTGTGCTCTCGCCGGCCTTCCTCGCAGCGGCGCGCGCGCGTGTCGGCAATCCGCGCAGGCTCTCGGTGGCGATCCCGGACCGCGAGACGATCTACGTGCGTAGCCACGACGAGCCGCACTTCGGCACCGCGTTCGAGTTCTCGACCGGCGTGCTCAAGGAATCCGCCGCGTCCGGGCGCGTGCCACTCTGCAATGGTCTGCTCCTCGTGGGCGAGCGCCTCGAGCGCAGTCGCTACGTGCGTCCGCCCGGAGCGTGGGCCTCGCTCCCGTTCGCGACGCGAGCGTTGGCCGTGCCCAAACGCTCGGCCGACGGGACCCTGCGCGCCTCGAGCGAGGCCGAGCTGGATACGACGGTGCTGCCGCCGGTTCCTGTGGGCCTACCGCTTCGCCTGCGTGGCTGGCATCGCGCTCAGCACCACATCGAGGTCGAGATCCATGCCGCGAACAGCGCAGCCCTGGGCGACGCGGCGCGCGCGTACCTCAAGAGCCTCGTCGACCTCTTCCCCGGCAGTGTCGTGCGACCGATGACCGGCGTCTTCGTCGTGGCTGGCCCCGACGTCGATGAAGCCGACCTCGAGTGGGGTCTGCGCCACGAGCTCCTCGCGCTCCACGTCGCGGACCCCAAGAGCGGAACGTGGAGGCCCGTCCGCGGTCCGAGCATCCGCTCCGACGAGTCTCACCTCGGTCGACCTCTCGCAGAGCTGCGCCGCTGAGCAGACCTCCGACCCGACGCGCACGAGCTCGCCGGCCCGGGTCTCGCGGTGTCTCGAACGAGTCGACGCCGCGCACCGCGGGCCCGTACGCTCGCGCTGCATGTCCAAGCGCGGGCGAGACGCTGTGAAGGGTGCGCGCGCCGCGGGCGATCACGCGACGCGCGCGAGGGAGCTCGAGGCGAGCGGCGCGCTCGAGGCCGCGAGGTCGGCGTGGCGCGAGGCTGCGAACGATGATCCGCACCTGGCGCCGCTACGACCTCGCGTGCAGCGCCCAGACGTCCGACCGCACGACTCTTTACGCCTGGGCGGCAGGGCGCCGCGCCGTCGGACTCCTGGAC
>JAFLCL010000190.1 GCA_017303575.1 Deltaproteobacteria bacterium | reverse complement strand
CACCAGCTCCTGCCGAACAAGGGCTGAGCCGTGGCTGGATCGCGGACCGATCGCTGGCTGGGTCCACCCCGCCGGCTGCCTCGTGATCTCTAGAAAACAGGGCGAATTCGCGCGGCATGCGGCCTGCTGGAGGTGCAGGCCATGCGGACGCACTCGACCTTCCTCCTCGCCGGCTCGCTGCTCGCGGTCACGGCGTGCACCGGCCGGCTCGACGAGACGCCCATGCGGCCGCTCGCCGAGCGCGCGACGCCTGACCGCGTGCCCCTCCGTGCGCTCACGCCGGCCGAGCTCGATCACGCGCTCGGCGATCTGGTGGGCGACGAGAGCCACGCGGTGCTGCGCCTCCAGCCCTCACGCCTGCGCGGTGGGATCGAGACGATGCCGTCGGACGACTTCTCGTGGAGCGGCGCACGCTCGGATCTCCTGGTCGACACGATGTACGTCGTGGCGACCCAGGCTGTGCAGCGCTCGGGCTCGATGCGCGGCTGCGCCGAGGGCGGCGAGGCCAGCTGCGTGCGGAGCGAGCTCGGCGCGCTCGCGACGCGCGCGTGGCGTCGCACGCCGACGAGCGACGAGCTCGATCGCCTCGAGGCCGTGGCGAGCTCGGTCGCGATGGACTTCGATCGCCGCGAGGGCCTCGTGCGCGCGACGCAGGCGATCCTCCTCCACCCCGAGCTGCTCTACCTGACGTCGGTCGGCACGCGCGAGGGCGTGCTGGAGGACGCCGAGCTCGCGGCGCGCCTCTCGTTCTTCCTCTGGGCCACCGTGCCCGACGACGCGCTGATGTCGGCCGCTGCGCGAGGCGAGCTGGCGAGCCCCGAGGGCATCGAGCGACAGGCGCGCCGCATGCTGCGCGATCCACGCGCGGGACGGGCGATGTCGCGCTTCGTCACCGGCTGGATCGGCGGCTACGACCTGGGCGCGCTGCCGCGCACCGATGCGCAGTGGGGCGGCGAGCTGGTGACCGACATGATCGGCGAGACCGAGCACTTCGTGATGGGCTGGTTCCAGGGCGAGGAGCGCGCGCTCGCCGAGCTCTTCGACGCCGATCACACGTACGTCACGCCGCGCCTCGCGACGCTCTACGGCCTCTCGATCCCCGAAGGCGAGACGAGCACCGACGGCTTCGTGCGCATCGCCACGCGCGGCACCACCCGACACGGTCTGCTCACCCAGGGGAGCTTCCTCGCGTCGCACGCAGTGAGCGGCGGCTCCTCGCCCACGCTGCGAGGGCGCTGGTTCCTCGAGCGCGTGATGTGCCAGTCCATCGACGGACCGCCCGCGAGCGCGCTCGCCGACGCGCCTGCGTTCACCGCCGACATGACCACGCGCGAGTGGCACGAGGCGATCTTCGCGACGCCCGGCTGCAACACGTGCCACGCGCGCCTCGAGCCGCCCGGCTTCGCGCTCGAGGGCTTCGATCAGATCGGCCGCGCACGGCTCGAGGATCGCGGCGAGCGTGTGATCACGACGACGACGATCGTCAGCGGCACCGACCTCGACGGCGACTACGAGGACGAGGCCGACCTCTCCGAGGCCGTCGCCACGAGCCCCGTCGCGCGCGACTGCTTCACGCGTGCGTGGGTCCAGTCCGCCGTCGGCCGGCCTGTCTCGAGCGCCGATCGACGCCTCCTCCACGACGTCTCCGCCGCGCTCGAGCGCGACGTGCACGAGGCCGTGATCGCGCTCGTCACCTCCGAGACGTTCCGCCTCAGCCGCACGACCACCACCGACACGGGAGCCGACCGATGACCCGCCGCAGCTCTTCCCTCTCCGGGCGACGACTCTTCCTCACCGGCCTCGGCGGCGCGACGCTCGCCCTGCCCTTCTTGCCTTCGTTCGGCGGTGACTCGGGGCACGGCGTGCTCTCCCAGCTCGGGGCTGGGCTCGCAGGTGGGCGCGCGCGCGCGGACGACACGGCGCCCAAGCGCATCGTGTTCTGGTTCGCGCCGTGGGGCGCGACGCCCGACGCGTACGAGCCGATCGGCGCAGGCGATGGAGGCTCCTACGAGCTCAACCGCGTGATGCGACCGCTCGACGAGTTCCGCGATCGCATGACGGTGCTCAGCGGCATCAACATGGCGAGCGTGTTCGAGCAGGAGAGCCGCGCGGGCAACCACGAGATCGGCAGCGCCAACGTGATGACCTCGGCGGGTCGTCAGCACGTCTTTCCGTGGGGGCCCGACACGCCGGTGTCGGCGCCGCGCGGGCCCAGCATCGATCAGGTGATCGCGAACCGCCTCGCGCCGCCCACTCGTTTCCGTACGCTCCAGATCGGCGACAGCTCCGATCACCTCGACCAGTTCCTCCAGACCGAGGACGGGCAGGACGTGCCGCTGATGACGTGGCCGGGCGACGTCTACGATCGCTGCTTCGCCGACTTCGCGGGCGAGGAGTCGTCGCGCGATCGCATCCTCCGCAGCCGTCGTTCGGTGCTCGACGCGGTGACGCCTGGCTACCGGCACCTCTCGTCGCGCTTGAGCCCCGAGGATCGCGCGACGCTCGAGGCGCACCTCACCTCGCTCGACGAGCTCGGGGCTCGGCTCGACACGCCCGCCGCGTGCGTGGCGCCCCCCGATCCGCTGCGCACCAGCTGGGACGGCGCGAACGTCGTCTATCCCGACCCGCAGGGACCCTACGTGCCGCTCTTCGATCTCGCGGCGCGCGCGCTCCTCTGCGATCTCACGCGCGTGATGACGGTGCGCTTCGCGGGCACGCGCGCGCAGGTCCGCTCGGTCGTGTCGCGCTACGACGAGATCAACCCACCCAACAACATCGGGGATGCCCACAGCTTCTCCCACGCGCACTGGGAGGAGACGCAGAACATCGAGGTCTGGAAGGAGCTCCAGACCTGGCGCAACACGATGCTGCGCGACTTCCTCCGCACGCTCGACTCGGTGCGCGACGTCGACGGACGCACGGTGCTCGACAACACCGTCGTCGTGCACGTGAGCGAGATCATGACGGGCCTCCACGAGGGGATGCCGCTCCAGGAGTGGGGCTACGCGAACCCGATGGCGAGCCCGCCCGCGCGCCCCAAGGGCATGCCGTACTTCTACGTCGGTGGCTGCGGAGGGCGCCTGCGCACCGGCGGCTACCACGACTTCTCCAACGTCCACACGTACGCCGACGGCCTCGGCAAGTACTCGCACGGCGAGCTCTTCCTCACGATGGCGCGCGCGATGGGCGTGGGCAGCGAGGAGCTCCCGACCTTCGGCACGCCGTCGGTGTGTCAGCGCACGATCGACGAGATCCTGGTGTGAGGTCGCTGACTGACGTTGATCGTCGGGATCGGGCTCTCCTATCCTCGTGGGGTTGCTTCGCCTTCGATCTCCCTTGCTCGCCATCGTGCTCTTGCTCGTGACCACCGAGGTCGCGCGCGCGCAGGAGGGCAGCGCGTACGACCGTGCGATCGCGGCCTACCTCGAGGCCGACTTCGAGCTGTCGCGCGCGAGCGCCGAGGAGGCGCTGGAGGACGGCGCGACGAGCCTCGCCGTCGCCGCGCGCGCGCACCTCTTGCTCGCGCTGCTCGCACAGGTGGAGCGCGCGGACCGCACGGTCGTCACCGCGCAGATCGAGGACGCCGTCGCGCTGGACCTGAACGTGCGAGCGCCCGAGGGCTCGCCCCGCGTGTTCCTCGAGCGGCTCGAAGAGGCGCGTGCGACCGCGCGCAGCACGCCGCGCACGCTCGTGATCGAGCGGGACACGAGCGGCGGGGCGCGAGCCTCGGCCTCCGGCCTTCCCCTGCGGCTGCTCCATCACCTCTCACTCGTGTGCGGTGGGGCATCGGCCACCACGAACGGCAGCACCGAGGTCTCGCTGCCGCGCGCGACGGGGCCGTGTGAAGCAACGGCCTTCGACGCGCGAGGTCGCGTGCTGGTGCGCGCGACGCAGGCGAGCGACGCGGCGCCACGCGGGGCCGATCCGATCGCCTCGCCGAGCGACGACACGCCGTTCATCGTGCTCGGCGTGGTCGGGGCGGTGCTCGTGATCGGCGGCGCGATCACGCTCGGCGTCGTGCTCGTCGGACCGAGCGGCGACGCGACGCTCGGCGCCCCTCGCATCCCCGAGTGGTCGCGATGAAGCGCGCTCGTGCCCACGCGCTCGCACTCGCGTGCCTCTCGATCGCCGCGGCGATCGTGGGCTGCGGCGCGCACGAGATCGCGATCGAGATCGACTTCACGCCCGACTCGCTCGCCGACGACGCGAGCGCGATCGAGCTCCACGTCGTCGATCGCTGCGCCGACGTGATCCGTGGTCAGGTGCCCGGCTCGAGCCTCGCGAGCGTCGCGTTCCGTCGCGACGAGCCTCCGCGAGGCGTGCCCGGCGCGCTGCCCGAGCGCTTCGGCGTCGCCGTGATCGCGCGTGATGATCGCTGCGGGATCGTGGGCTTCGGCTGTCTCGACGCGTCACGCGGCGTGAGCTCGCTGCGCATCGAGGTCACCTCGGTGAGCGGCAGCACGTGCGAAGCGAGCGCGCGCTGCGACGACGGTCTCTGCGTCGCCGGCGACGTGCCCGACGCGTCGATCGACGCATCGACGATCGACGCGCGGGTCACGCCCGACACGAGCGAGCCCGACGCCGACCCCGACGCATGGGTCCCCGAGATGGACTGCGACTGCCGCGACGACGACGTCGATGGCCGCGTCGACGAAGGGTGCGCGAGCGAGGTCCTCTGGCAGACGCCCGTCGACGCCCCGGGCCGACAAGGATTCCGTGGCGCGATGCTCGGCGGTGACCTGCACGTCTACCTCAACGGCTGGATGGACACGCTCGGTAGCGCCGTGATGCTCTGTGGTGCGGGGCCGTTCACCGGCACGGGCACGGGCGGCAACAGCTACACCGTCGCGCTCGACGCGATCACCGGCGCGTGCACCACCGTGCTCGAGCGCACCGCGATGGGCCCCTTCCCCGGGTCCGCGTTTGCGTCACCGCAGCGCGGCCACCACGGCGTGTGGATCTTCGGCGGCGAGCAGGTCTTCGAGATCAGCGGCACCACGGGCATCGACAGCATGCCGCTGGCCACCAGCGCCGCGTTCGGCATCGGTGAGGTACTTCCGCGTCCGAGATCGAGCACCGAGCTCCTCCTGCACTGGGCGCACGGCAGTCCCGTCGTCCCGACGCTCGAGGGCACGGTCGTCGGTGTCGGTGGCAGTGACCCGATCGTCCTCGCGAGCGGTTCTCCCGCGTCCGTCGTGCGCAGCACGAACGTGCTCCAGTACCGTCAGTTCACGCTCGACTACGCCAACGTCGGCTGGATCGATTCGGACCTCTTCTTCGTCGTCGCGCCGAGCTCGGGCGGACCCGGCTTCCCGTGCGAGAACACGAGCGAGCACCCGAGCAGCGGCGACCTCCGCATCGAGATCCGCGACGTCGACGCGATGTCCCTCTGCGTCGACGCGTTCGGCCTCGCGACCGAGGCGGGCCTCCGCGATCGCGCCGCCGCGAGCTCGGGGAGAACGCTGTACGTCGTCCAGCTGCTCGAGGATCACTACGAGCTCACCGCGTTCGATCTCGACGCGCGCACCACCCGCTCCCTGACGATCTCGGACGCATCGCGCCCGGAGGACGGCGAGATCCTGACCCACCTCGTCGGGGCATCGGACGGTGACGTGATCCTCGGCGCCACGCTCGCGGAGGGGGCAGGCGCATCACGCGTTCGACGCGGCACCCTCGTGCGCCTCGGCATCGACGACGGCATGCTCGTCGAGCGCACGCGACGCTACCTCGGCGACGCGATCGCAGGCGTCAGCACCGATGCCTCGGGTGGCCTCGCGTACGCCGCGGCGTTCGTGGCCGACGACGCGCCGCTCTGCGGCGGCGGGACCTTCACGTCGATCGACACGGGCGTGCTCGTGAGCGCGATCGATCTCGATCCCTGATCGAGCCCACGGACACGACGTCGCAGCGCGAGGTCACTCCGGATCGCGCGCGCGCTCGATCACCTTGCCGAGCGAGGTGCGGATCGCGGCGTCGAACGCAGCACGCAGCTTGTCGTCGGTCATGTTCTCGAGCGGCACCGCGAGCACGTCCGGCAGCTTCGCGAGCGGCACCACGACGCGCTCGATCCTCGGCGGCGGCACGATGCGCTCGGGCAGCCGACCCGTGCGTACGCGCATCGAGGAGAGGCTCGCGCGCGGCGCACCGCGCTGGAGCTTCTCGAGGATCTCGGTCGAGCGCAGCGAGACCTCCTGCGCCCACGCCGACGTCGTGGCCGCGACCTGGAGCACGCCCTTCTTCAGCGACACGGGCCGCGCGTTCTTCACGAGGCGATGAGGAAGCGCGCGCTCCCAGATCACCATCACGCGAAAGAGGATCGCGTCGTCGGGCTCGTTCTTGAGGACCCGCGCGACGAGCTCGCCCACCGGCGCGAGGCCTCGACCACGCCGACCCTTCTTGGAGTTGGTGCGGCGATGCACCGCCGCGATGCTCGCGGGTGCCGCGCGCCGATCGCGCCAGACGGGCGCCTCGGGTGGCTCGCGTCGATCGTTCACTCGCGACGCACCTTGCGGCTCATGAGCTTCGCGAGCGCCTCCGACGGGCTCGTCTTGGCCTCGAGCAGATCGGCCATCGTCTCTGCGATGGGCACGTCGATGCCCTTGCGTGACGCGTGCTGCTGGATGCGTCGCGCGATCACGACGCCCTCGACGTACGCGTTCGCCTCGCGCGCCGCGTCGGCCAGCGGAACACCGCGCGCGACCGCACGACCGAGGCGCACCTCCGGACGCTCGTCGCCCGCGACGGCAGAGAGCAGATCGCCGAAGCCCGCCATGCCCGCGTACGTACGCTCGTCGCCGCCGAGCGAGACGCCGACGCGCCCTGCCTCGGCCATGCCGCGCGTCATCAACACTGCCTGCGTGCTCGGGCCGAAGCCCATCTCGACGGCGTAGCCGAGCGCGAGCGCGAGCAAGCCCACCATCGCGCTGCTCGTCTCGCAGCCGACGAGATCTTCCGTCTGGTAGAGGCGGAGCGCGGGGCCCGCGATCGCAGTGCGCACGGCATCGGCGACCTCGGGGAACTCGCTGCCGACGATGCCGCCGCCGGGCACTCCGTCCGCGAGGCACGAGGTCGAGATCGGGCCCGCGAGACAGCCGATGCGGCGCACCGGCGTGAGACGTCGGAACACGTGGCTCACCGGCTCGAGCCCCTCGCCCACGAGGCCTCGGCTCACGTGCACGACGTAGTGGCGTCCATCGAGGTGCCGGCCGAGCGCGGTCGCGACCTCCTCGACGTGCACCGAGGGCGACGCGACGAAGATCAGCTCGCAGTCCGACAGCTGCGCGGGATCGGACACGACGTCCAGCCGCTCGGGCTTGGGCCCCTCCGCGAACGGATCGCGGCGCGAGTGGAGCTTGACCGCATGGCCCGCGCGCACGCTCGCCTTCGCGAGGCCCACGCCGAATCCACCACCGCCGTACACACCGATTCTCATCGAGCTCATGACTTCTCCGGCGGGCTCATCCGAGCCTCGCGATCTCACGCGCCGCGGGCAGGTGCTCCGCATCGGCGATGCGCTCCGCGTACGCGTTGAGACGGTTCTGGTAGTAGAGGCACAGCGTCGGATCCTCGATGACGATCATGCCGTCCTGCTCGGTGAGGATGGTCCTTCGGTGGTAGCCGACGAACGCCTTCATCACGCGGTCGACGAGCGCCTTGGGCTCCCACGTGCGCGCGCGCTCCGAGAGGTGCACCTCGCCGCGCTCGGCCATCGCGCGCAGGCGATCGAGCACCACACCGAGCTCTCGATGGAGCTCCTCGCGGCGCATGCCGATCTCGCCGCGGTGACGCAGACGTCCGAACAGATCGACGCCCGGCGTCTCCTTCACGAGGCGGCGGAAGAGCACGTGCGACACGATCTGCGTGGCCATCAGCACGGTGTCGGTCTCGTACGCGTGCGCGATCACCTGACCGAGCTCGCGCGTGTACGCCGCATCGCGGCGCGCATCGACAAAGGCGACGCCGCGCTTCATCACGTAGCTGCCTGCGTCGATCGTGCGGCCGTCGACGGACTGGCTCCGCCCTTCTCCGTCGACGTAGTTGCCGAACGGATCGATGGGCTTGCCGAAGCGGATCACGCACGCGCTCTCCACGCCCGCGAGCTTGCGGAAGAACGCGACCCAGCGATCGATCTGCGAGAACTCGTCGTCCTCGATGATGTAGCGGGCGCGCCCCGACTCCTTGAGCCAGTCCTCGACGAGCGTCTCTGCCTCGAGCACGAGGCCGTAGTTGATCGTGGTGGGCACGAAGAACACGGGGCGATGAAGACCCCGCGTGCGGTTGCGCGCGAACGCCTCCACGGCCGTGCCCGCGAGCCCGAGCTTGAGCCGCTTCTCGACCATGCCGGAGCGACTGCGCGTGCCACCGGGGAAGAAGAGAGAGTGGTAGCCGCGCTCGATCATCACCGACGAGTACGTCTTGAGCGCGTCCTTGTAGAGCACCGCGCGGACGCGTCGATCGACGCGGTACGCGCCGAGGTTGTGCATGAAGAAGCTGACGATCGGGTTCGTGAAGAGGTTCTTGCCCGCGCCGTAGACGACGGGCGGCAGGTTCTCGCGCATGAGCGCGTAGCCGAGCGCGACCGAGTCGAGGTTCGAGCTGTGCGTGGGCACGAACACGAGCGTGCCGCGCTTGCCCAGCTCGCGGAGCTGATCGGTCGAGCCCTCCACCGCGAGCAAGTCGTCCACGGGCACGTGTCCCGAGCCGAGGTGCAGGAGATCATCGGGCAGCGCGCCCGGCTTCATGATGCCCGTGAGCATGTGGGGCACCGCGCGCGTCGCGAACGAGTAGACGCGCGGGTCGAAGTTGCCCGCGATGTCTTTGGCCATGCGCTCGGAGATCGTGCGGAAGAGCTCGCGACGCTCGTGCTCGCTCATCTTGCCGATCTTGCGGACCGAGCCCTTCCAGAAGCCGAGCGACTCACGGGCCTCGTCGTCACGCTGTGCTTCGAGGCGGCGGATCTCTTCGTACGCGACCTCGTTGAGCACGTAGTCGAGCGCGAGCTTCTCCTCCGCGCAGCGCTCCTCCATGCGGCGCACGACCTCGCGCACGATGTCGTCGCGCTCGGCGTTGAAGCCGAAGATCGGCGGATCGTCGGCGCGCGGCACGAACGGCCGGAGGCGCGGCAGGCGCAGGGGCTTGGTGAGGAATCGCTTCAGCGCACGGGAGGGCGTCTGCATGGGGAGGCCGAGTCTACCCGCTCGAAGGCCGCTCACCGACAAGCACAGTCGACCGCGGCGGCGAAGCACGACGTCTCGGGCGTCAGGACCACGCGGTCGATCTCGACACCGCCATGGCTCGGTGCCACGCGCAGCGTGGTGCGCACGTCGGCCTCGAGCGTCACCGAGGAAGGCGACGCGCTGCCGCAGTCCAGGCGGACCCACTGCCACGCGGCGCCCGACACGCAGCCGAGCTCGATCGGGGCGCCGTCGCCGACACGCACGGTCACGCTGCCCGCGTCACGTGTCGTGCGCGCGCGCACCCAGACCGCATACGCACCGCCGGCGCGGCTCTCGACGTCGAGCTCGAGGTGAGGCGCGTCGCTCGAGGTCCCGAACGACTCGGCGGCGCGGGCCGGCACCACGCGCACGAACGAGTCGAACTGCGTGTAGTCGCCGGTCGCGGCGCCCGAGGCGTCGGTGCCGACGACGAGATCGCTGCTCGCGTCGGAGACCTCGGCCTCGCGATCGAACGTCGCGGGCCAGCGCGAGGGATGCGTGACGTCGTGCCATCGATCGAGCTGCACCAACGTGCGCGCCGCATGATCGTAGACGTACAGGCTGCCCTGCACGCGCGCCTCGAGCCGCAGCGCCACGGGCGGCGTCGCGGCCATGCCATCGTGATCGAGGCCGACCCACGCGGTGCTGCGCGTGCGCGCGAAGCGAGCCGTGTCGTTGCCGTTCACGAGCAGCATCACGCCCACGAGGAAGCGATCGCCCAGGCGTCGCGCGGTGCCCACCACGTGCGGCCCGCTGGTGGGCAGCTCACCGAGCCACACGCTGGCGGGATCACGGAGGAGATCTTCGGCATGGCTCAGCGCGCCCTGCGCGTAGCTCGGCGCGAGCGCCTGCCATGCGCGGTGGTTCGAGTTCTGCACGGTCTGCGCGAGGCACGTCGCGTCGCCCATGCACGTCGCGTCGTTGCACACGCCCCACGAGCAGCTGCCGCTGCCGACCGCCGAGGGGATCACGAAGAACGCAGGCACCGTGGCGAGCGCGCCCGTCACGCCGACGAGCTCGAGGAAGCCCAGCCACTGCGGCGGGCGGATGTTGGTGTGCTCGTCGTACGACCAGCCCGCGGCGACGTATGGCATCGCGAAGCGCGCCCCGTGCGCGATCTCGTACGCGCGCGCCTCGAAGAGCCAGAGCAGTCCATGAGACGCACCGATGGTCTCGTAGAGGCGGCTCGGGTTCAGTGGATAGAGCGAGCTCGTCGAGGGTCGGTAGGCGTCCGAGCCATCCGATCGAGGGTCCACGCGCGGAGGCAGTGGATCGTTCTGGAGTCGCGTGTAGGCGAAGTCGCCTCGGTACTCCTCGTTGCCATCGACCTCGTAGTAGTGGACAGCAGGCGGCCTCGAGAGCATCGACACGGCCCCTTCGGCCATCGCGTTGCGGTAGTCGGTGATCGCGGCGGCGAGGCACGGACGGAACGCGAGCGAGCGACGCATGCAGTCGGCGCGTGCCGTGGCGTTGGCCGCGAGGGAGAGCACGGTCGCATCGCGCGCGGTCTCGAACGTGGTGAACGACTCGCCCTCGAAGTCCATGTAGTAGACGTCGATCGGCCGGCCGATGCGGCTCTCGAGCGCAGCGAGCTGCGAGGCGCGCGTGGCGCCGAAGCTTCGATACGCTGCGAGGCTGTCCCCCGGTGAGAGCCCGACGCGCGCGCCCGACGCGTTCACGAGGCCCAGACGTCCGCGGCCTTCGTCGGCGCCGCCGGTGCCCACGTCGATGGGCCACCCCGCGGGCGCCGTGCGGAGCAACCTGACGTAGGGGTTGGTGTCGGGGCGCGAATTCGCTTCGCCCGAGAGCGCAGCGCCGAGGCCGTAGTTCCAGTGTCGCGCGAGCTCGTCGGCCATGGGCGCGCGGTGCGTGTCGGCCTCCAGCTGGTGCGCGGTGGGCTCGCGCGTGAGCGGATCGGGATCGTCGCCGTTCGCGAGGTAGCTCGTGATCCAGCTCGCGACGAACCGCGGCATCGTGTGCCCACGCTTGTGGCCCGGCAGCGGCGCCGTCTCGTACTGCGTGGTGGGGCTCGTGGACGGCGCGTAGAGGTGCGCGGGATCGTAGCCAGGCGCCTGCAGCTGAGGGACGAGCTCGGCGCTGCTCGTGGGCCGCACGCACGTCCGTGGTGCACATGCGTCCGTGCTCGAGAGCGGCATGCCCATCGCAGCCTCGCGCGCGTGCTGCGCGATCATCGTGGCCGGCAGCGCCTCGGCGTAGAGACCGAGCTCGTCCACGTCGATGCCCTGCGGATCGTAGCTGCGGCGACCGAACGACACGACGTTCACGCTCGGCAGTGAGGTCGACGCCAGCAAGCTCGTGAACACGGCTGGGCTCTCACCATCGATGGAGAGGACGACCTCGAGATCGGCACCGCGCGGGGTGAAGACGAACGCGACGTGATGAAACGCCCCGTCGGCGATGGCCGCCCAGGACGCGACGCCGCCCTCCCGCATCGTGAACTCCGCCTGGGCCCCTCCGATGTTGAACGCGATCTCCTCGCGCTCGAACGTGAGCTCCATCTCTCCCGCGCGTGACGTGAGGTTGAGCAGCTGCGTGCGCCCGCCCGTGCCCGCGCCCGCCGAGCCGTGCCAGTCGAGCGGCGTGCGGAACCGAAGCAGCATCTCGAGGGTCACCGCGCTTCCAGACGGAACGATCGCCGCGGTGCCGCTGGTCTGCGGGACGTCGTCCGCATCGACGAACGCGAACCCGCCACCCACCGCGCTCGAGTCGGCGAGGGCCACGAGGCCCCTCGCGACGTCGCGCGTTCCGATCGCATCGTCCATCGGCGACGCGGGATCGAACGACCAGCGGAGCACCGGCGTGTGCGGCCCCGCGGTGCAGCTCGGCGGGGCATCGATCGGCGTGCACGCGATCGTCACCAGCGGCGTGGGCGGAGGCGGCTCCTCGCACGTCGGTCCCGCGCCCGCGCCCGCGTCCTCCGCCTCAAGTGCGTCGATCGCAGCATCGACGCCAGGCGGAACGAAGACATCGGGTCGCACGGTGGGAGCGTCGATCGCGGCATCGACCCCGGGCGGCACGAAGACGTCGATCGGTGCGCCGGAGTCCGACGCCTCGAGCTCACCCTCACAGCCCGCCGCGAGCGCGGTCACGCAGAGCGCCGCACGTGCCAGCCACTCGTTCGAAGATCGCATGCGACATCATCGCTGCGCGCGCGACGCGCGAGAAGGCCCTGCTCCCCTCAGCGGGCCCGGCGTCGCCCCATCGCGACGATCACGAGGCCCACCACACGGCGCTCAGGGGGCGGGCGTGGTGACGTCGATGCGGTAGAGGCGGCGCTCGGTCATCTGCACGAAGTAGATGCGGCCGTCGAGGACCGTCAGGCCACCGAGGCCCGCGCCCGTGCCCGTGTCGATGGTGCGGACCGGCGCGCCGTCGAGCGCGAGCAGCGTCACGTTGCCGCTCGCGTGATCGGCGACGACGAGCGTCTCGTCATCGAGGAGCGCGAGGCCGCTCGGCTCCGGCGTGCTGACGCCCCACTCGGCGCCGAGCTCCGTCGCGTCCGCGAGGACCTCGTAGCCGACGTTCTCCATGATCGTCGCGGGGATCCCTTCGTAGGTGTTGAAGCGGCCCCGCTCGGTGAAGGACGACTCGAGGTCGACGCGCAGCACGCGGCCGTTGCCCGTGTCTGCGATGTAGAGGCTCGAGCCGCTGATCACCATGTTCGACGGCACGTACGGCAGGCGGCGCAGGCTGTCGCCGTCGCCCAGGACGTAGCGCGTCACGATGCCGTCGTTGTGGTCGTAGTGACCCGTGTGGTGCGGCGCGACGAAGTCGTAACGATCGAGCGTTCCCTCGTCCCCGTTGAACGTCCAGTAGACGTTGTCGCGCTCGTACGCGATGCCCATGCAGTACTGAGTCGCGTGCAGCATGTCGAGGTGCGATCCGTTGGACCACTCGAACTCGCCGTTGTCGCCGTTGTAGATCGTCGAGTCCGCGGTCCAGAGCGTCGGCCCGATGAAGGCGCCACCGTCGGTGTTGTTCCCCGTCGCGTGCTCGTGGCAGGTCGCGAACGTGTTCGTGTAGAAGCGCGACTCGGTGACCCCGGCCTCCGACGCGCCCGGATCGGTCGGCTCGAAGGGAAGGCGCGGGTTGCCGAACGCGATGGAGCTCGGGCGCCGCATGAAGTGCCACGAGTTGGCGTCCACCACGAGCCACGCGCGAGCGTTCTCTTCGGTCGCGGGCTCCATGAACGTGGGATCGAGCACCGCGACGGTGCTCCCCTGCAGGCTCACGCAGTCGTTGGGCGCGCCGGCCTCGATGCCTCGCGTGGTGCACTCGGTCTCGTCGTCGAAGTCGGGGTCGCGCTCCATGCGCTGGACCACCCAGACCTCGCCGTCGGGATGAGCGGTCACGTCCACCGGCAGCCACTCGCGCGTCACGCCACCGCCCGAGAACGACACGGCGTCGTAGATGGGCACGAACGTGACGGGCGCTCCGTCGCGGAGCGTGAGCGGAGGCTCGACCGGCGGCGGCATCATCATCGTCGGTTCGCCGCAGCCGGCCAGACCCACGACGAGCAAGGACGAGGTGACGGCAACCGGGCGCGTGAAGGTCGACTTCATCCCGGTTCACTAACCGTGTTCGGCGTGCGACGCCACGTGTCGGCAGGAGCCGACACCTCGCGCATCGCGATCACGCGTCGCGTCGACGGCGACGCGCGATGCCCACGATCGCGAGGCCCACGACGCCGGTCCCGATCGCGCGCCAGCCCACGTCCATCCAGTCGTTCCAGGCCTCGACCTCGAGGTAGCGGCGATCGCTCTCGGCAGGGTCGTAGCCGGGCTCGCCCACGTGCGTCGAGACCTCGGACCACCGCTCGCGCGCCTCTTCGCGGTGCAGGTAGCCGTAGCCGAGCGCGACGACGCCGATCGGCAGCGTGCAGCTCGCGAGGATCGCGAGCGAGATCCACCACGCGGGCGGTCTGATCGGCGTCGGGCTCGTGGGCGTGCTCACGTCGTCTCTCGCGAGCGCGCGAAGAGCTCGACCAGCGGCGCATGGACGAGGCCGTTGCTCGCGATCGCGCCCCGACCACGGAGCGTCTCGACGCCGTCCATGTCGGTGAACGTTCCGCCCGCCTCGCGCACGAGGATGGCCGCGGGCGCGACGTCCCAGATCGTGATCGCAGGATCGACCACCGCGTCGATGCGCCCCTGGAGCAGGCGTCGGTAGCCGTCGAAGTCGGTGAGCCCACGCTGGCTGTGCGTGCGTGTGCCGAGCGCGAGCAGCGCGTCGGTGGAGCGATCGGTGTGGAACTGCGCGATCGCGCCGTGCGAGATCGAGCACTCCTCGAGCGCGCTCACCTGCGACACACGCAGCGGGCGTCCGTTCGCGTGCGCGCCCTGTCCCGCGACGGCGACGTAGAGATCCTGCTCGGCCGGTAGGTAGGCGATGCCGAGCACGGGCACCTCGTCCTCGAGCAGCGCGAGCAGCACCGACCACGTGGAGAGGCCGCGCATGAACGCGCGCGTGCCGTCGATCGGATCGAGCACGAACGAGAGGTGGGCATCGCTGCCCTCGCGCGAGCCCGTCTCTTCACCGAGGAAGCCACACGTCGGAAACGCACGCAGGAGGTGGGCAGAGAGTCTCTCCTCCACACGCTTGTCCGCAGCCGTGACCGGCGATCGGTCAGGCTTGACCGCGACGGTCGCGCGCCCTTCCTCGAACATGCGCCGCGCCTCGTCCCCGGCGCCGAGCACTTCGTCGATCAAGCGATCGAGCGCGCTGCGTCCACCGATGCGATCGAGGTCGAAGGGCCGAGTCACCCAAGCTTCGTAGCGCGCGGCACCCCGGGGTCCAATCCCGGGGCAGTGAGAACGATCGCGCTGCGTGAGGAGCCCGCTGAGCGGGCTCGCTCGATCATCAGTCGCTTCGACGACGCGAGCGCGCTCTCGTGGTCTCGGTCTCGCGTGCTCCTGCACGTCCGCGAGCTCGCGTGGTCACGGCACGCTCACGAGAGGAGCGGACCGTCGCGCGCTCGTCGGGGTGCGGGGCGAGCGGGGCCTCGGCGGGGCGGTCGGCGGCCGTGACGGCGCGCATGCGGGCGGTGGCCTGGTCGGCCAGGCGGTGGTCGCCGCCCATGGTCTGGTAGTAGCCCAGCTTGCCGGCCATGCCCTCCATGCTCATGCGGTCGGCGGCCTCGTCGTGCTCCAGGCGCACGCGCTGGCGCTCCAGCTCGGCTTCGCTGACGGGCTCGGCCTTCATGCGCTCCACCTCGGCCCAGATGGCGGCCAGGGCGGGCTTCACCTGCTCGGGCTCCAGTTCGGCCCAGAGGTAGGCCAGGCCGGGGTAGGCGCCGTTGAACTGACCCGCGGCCACCGAGTGGGCCAGCTTCTGCTTCTCGCGCACGCTCTGGTTCAGGCGCGAGCTGAGGCCCTGGCCGAGGATGGCGAGGCCCATGTCCAGGGCGGGCGTGTCGTCGTGCAGCTCGCTGATGGTGGGGATGCCGATCAGGGCCAGGGTGGTCTGGATGTCGCCGCTGGCCTCGTCGCTGCGCAAGGCCTTCTGCTCGGGCTCGGCCGGCAGCTTGGCGGGCTTGTCGGGCCCGGCGGGCCAGGCGCCGAAGGCCTTGGCGGCCTTCTTCAGGGCCGTGGCGGGGTCCACGTCGCCCACGATGACCACGCTGATGTTCTGCGGGCGGTACCAGCGCTTCCAGTAGCCGACCATGAGCTTGCGGTCCATGGCCTGCAGGCGCTCCTTGTACCCGATGATGGGGTATTTGTAGGGGTGCTGTTTGAAGACCAGGTGGGTCATGCGGTTCCAGGCCTCGAAGCCCGGGTTGTCCTGGGCGCGGCTGAGCTCCTCCAGCACCACCAGGCGCTCGCGGTCCAGCTCGGCGGCGTCGAAGGTGCTGTGCTGCAGGGCGTCGGCCATGGTCTCGAGGGCCACGTCCAGCTTGTCGGCGGGCAGGATGTCGATGAAGTCGGTGCTCTCGTAGCGGGTGTGGGCGTTGTTGTAGCCGCCGGCGGCCTTGATGCGGCGGTCCAGCTCGCCCACGGCCATCTTCTCGGTGCCCTTGAAGAGCATGTGCTCGATGAAATGGGTGATGCCGCGCTCCTCGTCGCGCTCGTGCACCGAGCCCACGCCCACCCAGGCGTTGACCGCCACCACCGGCGCGCTGTGCACCGGCTTGACGATGAGGGTGAGGCCGTTGGGCAGGACCTTCTTGACCACGCCCTGAGCCAGGCCCTCGCCCTTCTGGGCCAGCGCCGGCGGGGCCGCCTGCAAGACGGCGCTCTTGGCCCGGGCGGGCACGAACGGGGCGGCGGCCAAGAAGCCGGCGATCATCCAACGGCGGTCCACGGGGGCCTCATCGAAGTCGGGGAACTGGGGCTTGGGCATGGGCGTCCTGAGGTGAGAAGGACAGACATGGTATGCCAGGCGGGCAAGGGCTTCAAGGCGGGCCCTTGCCCCTGCGGCGCCCGAGGGGTATCCTTGCCCCCGGCGGGGCTCCTAGGGCCCCTTCTCATACGCTTTTGGAGCCGAAGTGGACCTTCGCAACCCGATCTTCCTGGCCGGGGCCCTCAGCCTGAGCCTGACCTTGGCAGCGGCGGAGAAGCCGGCGCTTCAGCCGGCCCCCGCGGCCCCCGTGGCGCCCGCAGCGGCGGTCGCCCCTGTGGAGCCGCTGGTTCCTGCTCCCGGCG